>JAIPDI010000005.1 GCA_021737785.1 Deltaproteobacteria bacterium | reverse complement strand
TTCGGGGGCGTAGTTCAGTTGGTTAGAACGTCCCGCTTGTTCAAGCGGGAAGGTCACGAGCTGGATGCCCAGCGAACTTCGTAAAAGATCGTTGATACAAAGTTTTCAATTCGGGGGCGTAGTTCAGTTGGTTAGAACGCCGGCCTGTCACGCCGGAGGTCACGAGTTCGAGTCTCGCCGTCCCCGCCATAACAAATGGCCTGTTGCCCTCAATTGAGTTGCGTGACAGGCCTTTTTTTTATCCCCGATGCCCTATTATGTATACATCCTTCAGTCCGAAAAGGACGGTAGCTACTATGTAGGCTCCACTCAGGACTTGAATAGCCGACTCGATCGTCATAACCAAGGCCGATCCAATTATACAAAAGCCAAGAGGCCATGGCAACTGGTCTGCTCCGAGGAGTTCCCGGACCGGTCGAGTGCCATGAAACGTGAAAATCAGATCAAACGTCGGAAGGACAAGATTTTCATTAAATCTCTGGTTAGACCGTCCCGTCGTCCCCACCATAATAAATGATAGGGGGTGGCGGTTGCCATCCTCCTTTTTCTTTACGACGTCATCAGGCTGTTGCCTTTATTGAGTGACATCCCATGCTGCGTAACCATCCTTACCATTCCACCCTGAAACGGATGACCCCATCCTTTTCAAAATTGCCCTATGGGCGTTGCATCCTTTTTTTGACGCTTCTCACCCTCTGGGCCTGCGCTGTAAAAGGCCCGCCGCCCCCATCTTCGCCTCCGCCTGCCCGGGAAATCGCCCTCATGCAATACACCATTCAGGCGGGGGCCTTTTCGGACGTGCAAAACGCCGTACGTCTTACCCGATCCCTGGAGGCAAAAGGGCTCAGCGCCTATTACTTTCGAGCCAAGGACGGGCTGTTCAAGGTCCGATTCGGAGAGTTCTCCCTGCCCTCGGAGGCCCTTGCCAGGGCACAGTCGCTTTTGTCAGAAGGGATCATTGACGTCTATTATATTGTCTCGCCCGAGTCCTATCCCGCGGCCAGAGCCACAGCCGCGGATATGGGAGCCATCAGATCCAGTCTTGTGCAAACCGCGGAGAGTTTCATCGGACTTCCGTATCAGTGGGGCGGGACCTCTCCGGATAAGGGATTTGACTGCAGCGGGCTGGTCATGGCCGTGTACCAGCTCAACGGCTTCAATCTGCCGCGATCTTCTCGAGATCAGTTCGCATCAGGGAGACCGGTGGGCAGGAACAGCATGCAAAAGGGCGATCTGGTTTTTTTCTGTTTTGCCAAACAAAATGCCGTCTCTCATGTAGGCATGTACACCGGCGACGATGCCTTTATTCACGCGCCGGGCCGGGGCAAAATCATCCGAAAAGACTCCCTTGCCACCCCCTCCTTTGCAAATCGATTTGCAGGGGCACGGGCCTATCTGAGATAACCCCATACGCCCCTGGGGTCAGCGCGGCGTGAGAATCCTTGTCTGTCACTTCTTCGTAAGAAACCAATAAGTTTTCCCTGTTTTTTGGGGAGAGGCTCTTAGCCTCGACCCTCGCGGCGAGGACGCCGTTCACACAGGTTAAGAAAAGTTCTTACTCGAGAGAGCGACAAGCCTTTGTCGCGAGCCTTGGGGGGCAGCGTTTGGTCGGATTAGGACATGGAGAATTCGCGTTCGAGATCGCTCGTGTCCACGGAAAGGGTCATCTCCAGTCCGGCTATCGGATGCCGAAAGCTCAGGGACCGGGCCACAAGACGGATGGTCTTGTCTCTTAAAAATTCACCGGCCCCGTACTTGACGTCTCCCTCCACCGGGCAACCGGCCTGGGAAAGCTGCGCGCGGATCTGGTGCTTCCGACCGGTGATCAGACCGATTTCCACAAGAGAACTCCTTTTCCCCAAGGCAAGGGTCCTGTATTCCAGCATTGCCTCTTTTGCCCCCGGGTCCCCCTCCTTAGCCGTACGGACACGCTTTCCGGATTTCCTCAGATGCCCTACGAGTTTCCCCTGTTCCGGTTTCAGCACCCCCTCCACCACGGCCCAGTAGGTCTTTTTCACCTCATGGGCCTTCCACTGTCTCATCAACCGGGAGGCCGCCTTGGAGGTCCTCGCAAAGAGAACCACCCCGGATACCGGACGGTCCAGACGGTGGACCAGCCCCAAAAAGACATTCCCTGGCTTTTGATAGCGCTCTTTGATATACTCCTTCACGATGTCCATGAGGCTCTCTTCTCCCGATCTGTCCCCCTGCACCAGCATGCCGGCCGGTTTGTTCACCGAAATGAGATGGTTGTCTTCGTAGAGGACCTCGAGGGCGTCTGTGGAAAGAGAACGCTTTGGAAAGGATATGGGGTGGTGATCCATGGGACCTCGGTCAACGAAACAAAAAACAAAGGTTCAGCAAGAACGCAGGCCCGCGTCGAAGAAAATGCCTCCGGGGCTCCCTGCCTTGAAATCATGGTTCGTGAAATCCAATCTACTCCTTACAGAAAAACAATACAAGAAGCTGTGGCAATATCATACGCTTTTACGCGAAAAGAATGCGGCCTATGACCTGACCCGGATCTATCAGTTCGACAGTATGGTCCAGAAGCACTATATTGATTCGATTCTGCCGGTCGGTCTGTTGGGAGGGAGGCTCCCTTCTCCGCTTCTGGATATCGGTACGGGCGCGGGTCTGCCGGGCATCCCCCTCAAGATTGTGCGCCCCGATACCCACATCATCCTCTCCGAGGGGAGACATCGGCGGGTGCGCTTTCTGCACGAGGTGATCGAAGCCCTGGACCTGAAAGGGATCGAGATTCATGAGGGAAAGATCTACGCCTCCTATGATCGTCCGGCAGCGGGCGTCATTACCCGGGCAGTGGAACCGATCGCAAGCACCCTGGCCCGGGTGCGCCGGTGTCTGGTGCCGGGCGGCCGGGCCATCTTCATGAAAGGCCCCAACTGCGATACGGAGATCCGGGAAGGCCTGGCCCGTTTCCCGGGTGACTACACATTGACCCATGATCTCTCCTACAAGATTCCCCATTCCCCCCATCGCCGCCGGCTCGTGGTCTTTGAGCGCCTTCAGGGCGACTATGCCTGAACCCATACTGAAAGCCTGAGTCCTGTTAACCTGTAGCTGACGTTGAGGCATCGCTGCCGTTCAAGAGTTTTGGCGCGACGTCCCGGGTCCAGGATCGAATGGATGCCCAATCCCTGTAATCGCCTTCATCCACGCCTTTGTCTTTCATCTTGATCTTCATGACCGTTCGCACCATGAAAGAGAGCTTGTCATAATCCAGAACGCCTGCAAAGAGACCGATGCCTACGGGCGTCACTTGGGGTGCATCCCGGTGCAGGGGATCCAGGAACCCTAAGGCCTTCATCCGGTTTTCCTCCGTGGGTCTGACAAGGGTGAGACAGGTCAGAAAATAGGCCACGGGGAGACGGCCCAGCACCTCTTGGTTTTGAATGACAAACTCCGAGGCCTCGGAGAGCCATTGGTCGCTGTGAACGGCGCTCCCGACAACAACGGCACGGTAAGGCGTCAGATCCTGCACGTTTCCTACCCGAAGCACGTCCACACAGGCCCCTGCCTCGCAAAAAACACCTCCTATGGCATCGGCCACGCCGCCCGTGGAACCGCATCGGCTGGCATAGGCGATAAGTATCCTCTCTTTTTTGCGGGTTTCTCCGCACCGGGTCTCGATGAACCGGACTTCTCCGGCCCGGACTTCTCTGGGAGAGACCAGGTCCCTGCCCACGGCCAGGGCCACCAGGGCCCCGCCCGCCAGCACGGCGCTCCTGCTCATGAACTCTCTTCTCGAAAGAAATTCTATCATCTCTTCTCCTTTCTGACGCATCGCCGGGTTGTTTGTCGGGCATGAATGCATCAATGGAGGTTTCCCTGAGCCGTTGCTGCGGCTCAGGGGACCCTGAATCCCCTTACTCGGCGACAAGCGCCCTGAATGCCTCGAATTTCTTGAATTTGCCCTTCAAGTGGGCGACAACCTTCTCCTTCTGTTCCATATCAAGAACCTGGTAGAAATTCATAAACTGGTCCACGAAAAAGGCCATTCGATCCGGAAACTGCCTGCCGTGGGATTTTAAAAGATCGGCCACCACACCCAAATCGGGCGCGTCCTTGTCCATCTCCGTTTTGACCTCCTGAAAAAAGGCCTTTCTTCCCTGTCCCATCTCCATTAATTCGCTTTCCACCCTTTCCCGGATCTCCCCGTATGCCTCCTGTTGGACCCCTGTCAGTTCAAGCGTTTCTATCTCCGAGTCCATCCTTTCGAGAACATCCTTGGGAAATTCCTTTCCATGAAAACCTCCGCCGCAATATCCCGGGGGCCTGTGGCACCCGGCAACCCCGGCCCCGGCAATCACCATAATTCCCAGCAACGCCAACCCCACCGCCACGGTTCTTCTCTTCACCATAATGACTCCTCCTTTGTTTAGTGTTTGTGTTTCGAGCGCCCTTTTGTCATGAGAATAGACCCGGGACGTAAAGAATGTTTGTGGGGAATGTAAAAAAATGTTAAGAAGTGTAAAAAAGTGAAAATTAGCAAGGAGTTATATGGACAAAACGATTTTGATCGTAGATGATGACAAAAAGCTTAGAGACCTTTTGACCGAATATCTCACAGGATACGGGTTTCAGGTCTCGACGCTCCCTGACGGCACCGGGATACTGGGAACCATCAAGACAGTGAACCCGGACATCATCATACTGGACATCATGATGCCCGGGAAGGATGGCTTGGAGGTCCTTCGAGAGATTCGCACGGCCTTCACTGTCCCGGTGATCATGCTCACGGCCAGGGGAGAAGACGCGGATCGTATCGTGGGACTGGAAGTAGGGGCCGACGACTACCTGCCCAAACCGTTCAACCCCCGTGAACTGCTGGCCCGGATGCGGGCCGTGCTTCGGCGGTCGGCCGCGCCGGGGGCAAGAGAAACAGAGAGGGGCGAAGATCTTATCCTCCGGTCCGGAGGCCTTGTCCTGGACAAGGCAAGGCGCATGATCGTGGTGGAAGGAGACGAAACGGCATTGTCATCAACCGAATATGAACTCCTCAGGGTACTGATGGAACACCCCAACAGGGTACTGAGCCGCGACGAATTGATGAATATGGCCAGGGGTCGCGATTTTATGGCCTTCGACCGAAGCATCGATGTCCACATCAGCAAACTGCGTGCAAAGGTGGAGCGTGATCCCCGGTCCCCGGAGCGGATCAAGACGGTGTGGGGGACCGGGTACATGTTTGTGGATGCATCATGAAGATCAGCAGGCTTTATACGAAAATATTCCTCTCTTTCCTGGGCATCCTGGTCATCACCGAGGCACTCATCTTTGTCCTGTTTGTCCATTTTGCCGGAAAGCAATTCCGGGACCATTTTGAGCAGCAGATGCAAAGTCAGGCCACCCTCGTGAAAGCGTTCGTGGAGGACAAGATCCGATCGGAACCTCTCCTGTCCCCCTCCCAAAACCAGGCGTTGAAAGACCTCATCCTGCGAATGGGGGAGATCTATAGTGCCCGTTTCTGGCTCACCGGACCCGATGGAGGCGCCCTGGCCAGGTCCTTTGACGTCGGCATCCCCAAGGATGTGGAAGAACGGTTTGTCAGGGGGCGGGGATTAAACATGGGGCCTTATAAGGTCTATAAGGACTTCAGAAAAGGAGGCGGATTCTACGTCCTCATCCCCATCCGGATGGGTGATGGACAAACCGGGGTCCTCCATGCCCTTTTTCAACCCATCGATACAAGACCCCACAAACGGGGCTTTGCCCTCGGGCTGGTCGTGATCGGCGTGATTATCGCCCTCCTGGTGGTACCTGTCTCCAGACAGATCACCAGGCCTTTAAACCGGCTCAGACAATCGGCCGTACGGATCTCGGAAGGAGATCTCTCCCACCGGTCTTCCCTCAGCGGCAAAGACGAGATCGGTCAACTGGGTCGAACCTTCAATGTCATGGCGGAAAGGCTTGAACGGATGATACGGGGCGGAAAAGAACTCACGGCCAATGTCTCCCACGAATTGCGAAGCCCCCTGGCCCGGATCCGGGTGGCACAAGAAATCATAGGGGAAAAATTGAAAAAGGGCGATTCAAAAAGTGTGGAAAGACACCTGAACGCGATCCTTGAGGACATCGAGGAGCTGGACCGCCTCATCGGCAGGATACTGGAGTTTTCCAAGCTGGACATTCACGAAAGGTCATTTGAGAGGGTGTCGTTGAATCTGCCGGCGCTGATCAGAGAACTGCTCCACCGTTTTGAAACGGCCATAAACGAAAAGAGGGTGGTGCTGCGGGCGGAACTCCCCTCAAACGCACTGGTTTACGGGGAGAGGGAGAGTCTTTACTCCGCCTTGTCCAACCTTCTGGATAACGCCGTCAAGTTTGCTTCCAAAGGGGGGGAGGTGGCCATCTGCTTGGCCGAGGATGCCGATCATTGGAGGCTCAGTATCACCAACACCTACCGGAAGCTTTCCGATAGCGAACTGGAGAGACTCTTCGAACCCTTCTACCGGGTGGAGGGCGTTCAAGAAAGAGGAACTGGCCTGGGTCTGGCCATCGCCAAGAAGATTATCGAGCAAAACCAGGGCCGTATTTGCGCCTTGAACTCGGAAAAGGGCCTCGAATTCGTGATTCTCTTTCCCGGATAATGCGTTATCTTCAATACACCAAGTACATTTAGCTCCCGTGAAAGTTCTCCCTCTCTGCCTTCTCGGACAACATTCTATACTATCTGGTCGGTATCATCGCTCTGATGGATGGAATACCAAAAGAGAAGATATCGCTGCAACCTTCATTACTTTGTCACCTCCGAAGGGAAGGCTTTCCTTTCATTTAACGAAAATGATCCTCTTGCTGATGCCTGCACTCCCGTGGATATTGCAGCTTGCCTGGGCTTCAACCTCCAGGTCCTTATCCACAGTGACCTTTACCTCCCTGGTAAAGGCCTCATCCTCGGGACGGTTCATGGGGGAATACTCCCAGCGGGCGATTTCCTCTCCATTGACCTTTACGCTTACCCAGTCGGTATAATGGAGAAAATTATTTGCGCTGTGACTTACCCGCAGTGTGATCACCACCTCGGATCCCTGAACCGCCTGATTGGGCGCCTGTATCTCGACCGAGGATTCATTGGCCCGGATCATAGGCGCGTTGAGCAGGAGAAAAACAACACCGATGAGACCTATCACGCATTTTCGGGTTTTCATTGAGACCTCCTTTCAATATTCAGCTCTGGTGATTCTTTAAAGATAATATGCGATTACCATTTCGTGCCTTCCATAATTTCCGGAATCCAGCGTCATTTTCGGCATCTATCTGCCGGTCGAAAATGCTGGCAAAGCAGGGACGGCCAGCATTTATCTTTTCAACTTTATGCAATAGGATTAGGGCATGGCGACCCCCGACCTTACAGCCTCAAATTATATCATACATCAATTTCAATTGTGTTTAAAGTCTCAGCGGCTTCTTTTGCCGATTCGCTCCAGCTCCCGGTGACCTGCGGACTCATACGGAAGCCATGGACTCGAACACTTATCGCCAGGCAAAGGCTTTGCACCTGCCGGATGAAAGAATCTTTCCGGGATTGAAAGTTCTTTTCGGCGTTTGGATGCCCGCTTCCTCAGCGCATGTCCGCCGTTTCCTATATCTTTTCTTGAAAATCTAAGCTGTTAGGAATCCCTTTCATTTCCCGAAAATACATTTCCCTCCCTGGCATGTATTTTGCCATTGTCTCTAAAGGCTGCTCCAAAAAAAAGGCATCTGGTGCCGGCTCTCCCATAAGGCCATATCTCTTTTCAAGATCCAGAGGTAAGCTCCGGTCAGCAATTCAATAATGCTGCAAATGCCCTTCGATAGCGGCATATCTCCACCGGTCTGGACCGGGAAAGCGAACAAGGATGGCGACGTTCTCTCCTTGGGATGTGTTGATGACTCACCGCCGGTTCAAAAGACTGCGTCGGCACAACCTGGAGGATAGCAGGATATCCATCCATTGACGGCACATCAGAAAAGGAGGTGAAATCAGAAGCAGGGCCTTCGACCGGGTTCGGGTGAACAGCTCCTGCTGTTCGCGTCAAAGGCTGCACTCAGGCGTGGGGGATTGGCCGGCTGCCCCACACATTCAATGATAAAATACTGGAAAAGGAGATCATCATGAAAAAAAGGAGTTGGATCATCGCGATTTGCATCATTTCCCTGGCCCTGCCGGTTGCCTTCGGCACTGCCCTGGCCGAGGGCCCGCCCATCAAGATAGGCGCCATGTTTATCTGTACGGGCAAGGTAGGAGGCTACGGCCAGCACGCTAAGCAGGCCATTCAACTGGCGGTTGACGAGATCAACGCAACCGGCGGTATTCTGGGCAGGAAACTGGAAGCCAAGGTTGAAGATACCAAACTCAAAAAAGATGTGATGCTGGAAATCGCCAAAAAATTCGTGAACGAAGACAAGGTGGACTTTCTCATGGGGCCCACCTCCAGCGGCCTGGCCATCGCCCTTACCGAATTTGCCAAGGAAAACAAAAAGATCCTGATCGCCACTCAGGCGGCGGACGACGCCCTGACCGGGGCTAAGCTGCATCCCTACATATACAGCACCCTCAGCAATGCCATGATGCACTCCCGCTCAGGTGCTTATCTGCTGGCATCCAAATCCTATAAACGGTATATGTGCATCGGCCCGGACTACTCTTACGGCCACTCTTCGTGGGAGATGTTCAAAACAAAGCTCAAGGAGCTTCGTCCCGATGTGGAAATCGTTGGGGAGCTGTTTCCCAAGTTTCTGGCAGATGACTACTCCTCATACATTAAGCAGATTCAGGAAGCCAAACCGGACATGGTCTGGTCTCCGTTGTGGGGTGGAGACGCCGTTACCTTCATAAGGCAGGCCCTGCCCACCGGCCTCTTCAAGGAGGTGGGCTTCGCATTTCCCTGCGCAGGCGCATTGGAGGTGCTGGTCCCTATGGGAAAAGAGATGCCTGAAGGCATTTATGTATCGTCCCGATACTTCTTTCCCACACCCGATTCCTCCATGAACCGGAATTTTGTGAAAGCCTATCAGGACCGTTATAAAGAATATCCTGACTACATGGCTGGAGAAACCTATGCCGGCGTTTACTTTATCAAGGCGGCTGTCGAACGTGCAGGCACCACCGATACCGAGGCCATCATCAAGGCGGTAGACAGAGAGCCGCTTGCCTTTGAAACGCCCGAAGGCTGGAAGATCATACGGCCCGAGGATCACTCAGTTGTCGAGGACTGCCTCTGGGGGCAGACCACCTTCAATGAGGAATACGGATTCTCCATGCCCAAGAGCTTTTATGCTGTTCAGGGAGAAGAGATCTGCAGAACCGATGACGAATTGAAGCAGCTGAAGGGCAAATAGAAAAATGACGGAGCCGGCCAAGGATCCCCAACCCATTTGGCCGCTCCGTCACCATAGGCTTCGGCGGGACCATGGCGTTTCCCGGCCTCAAACACCCGCTGAAGCCGATATCGGCAGTCTTGGCCATGTTTCAGAGTGACGCCTTCCTGTGACCCTTCAACTGACTTTCCAACATGCCGGTCGGTTTCATTTGCATCAATTGGAGCGATATTCCCTACTCTCGCCCGCCGCCCGCATAAGTCCTTTCCCTCCGGATTAAAAACACCTGAGCAACGATTTGTTCGTTTTTGTGGAGATTGGAGGTCTCTGCCGGTTCGTTCCGACTTGTGATCCCGCGGAGGGGCGCGGGACATTGATCCCTTGAATATTTTCGGTACGTCATATAGGATGCATAAAAATGGCATCTTTGAATCTGTGGCCATGTCCATTGGAATCGTTTTGTGCAAACCAAGGATATTTCAAAGACGTATTTGAAAATCGCCTTTTTAAAGCGATTGCAGGGGCCCTGCACCAGCTGGGGAGTCGCTTTGGTCGAACGCTCGAATGGGAAAAAAATGAGGACTGGAGAAGATCGGCGGTTAGACCCCTGGAGACGGTTTTCTTTCTTGGATAAACATTATCATGAATGTCGAATTTCTCACAAGCGCCTTCAAAGAGGGGCAGTACCCGCCGGCGGATAGGCCGGAGATCGCCTTTGCGGGCCGGTCCAATGTGGGCAAGTCTTCCCTTATCAATACCCTGGTCAATCGGAAGAAGCTGGCCAGGACCAGCGCCACCCCGGGGAGGACCCAGTCCATCAATTTTTTCCGTTTCGGCGAATCCCTCTATTTAGTGGACCTGCCCGGCTATGGATTTGCCCGTGTTCCGGTCAAGGTCAAGCAGTCGTGGCAGCAGATGGTGGAAAGCTATCTGAAAAGCAGGGAAACCCTGAAGGCGGTGATCGTGATCCTGGATATCCGAAGGGACCCCGCGGCCGGGGACATAGATCTTCTTCACTGGTTGAATCACTATCAGATTGCCCCTATTATCGTGCTCACCAAGGCAGACAAGCTCTCCCGGCAGCAGGCGAGGCAACGCGCCGCGCTTATTGCGGGAGCGCTTGCCGGGATGTCTCCTGACGAACCGATCCTCTTTTCGGCAAAGACCCGACAGGGGAGGGAGGAGATCTGGAAACAGGTCAGGGCCTCTGCCGGTCTGTTTCCATAAGGCAGTCATGGACAAGGCCCCGGGCCTTTTGGCGCAACAGGACGGCGCGCTTATCCCCTTTGGCCAGTCCCGCCTCGATGCCGTCCAGCACATCATAGAACAGGTCCCACCCGCGCTTTTCTTCAAGGCAGGCCTCAATCAACGGATTGGGGGGGGCCTCCAGTTCTCTCAGGAGACCCTCGAGACGATCGACGGCCAGGGTCAGGAGTTTCATTCCCTCCGCGTTCCCGGACGACACGTCCCGGGCCATCGTCTCCAATACCTTGAGTCCCAAACGCAGATAGACCACGGTGAAGGGAATCCTGCTGATAAAGCATCCGGTAAATGGATCGACCACGCCCTTTGTTTCTGTTAACGGCCAGGGGAGTGCCCGGGCATAATAGGAGAAAAGGAGGGTCCGCACCAGGTCCCCCACGTATTTTCCCGCCTTGGCCCCGGCAATGGCCTGTCCTGCAAAGGTCTCCTTGTCATGCCGCATGATGAGTCCGGGTTTGTGGAGATAGCGAAGGCCTCTATCAGGGTCCCTGAACAGGGAGGAGAGGAGATAGGCCTGGTCCTCTGCCCGGCCGATCCGCGTGGGGGTAAAAGGACGATGCCTGCGGATGCTTTGAACAAGCGCGGCGCACGTGCCCCCGGTCACGTGGATCCGCTGAAGGCAGGTTTCACGGCCATCCGGAATCCCCCTGCCGTACCGGGCCATCATCTCGGCCCGGGTCGAAACGGCCTGCGGGAGGGGGCTGAAGAACACAACCGCCTCTCCTCGCGGAATGGGATCGGGCATCGGCACATCCGGCGTAAACAGGCCGTGACCGATATCCTTCTCATTGACCAGGGCCCCGGCCATCATGCCCAGTTCGATGGCCCGGCCGTCCGCATCCACACCCTCCGCGCCCCAGAGCGGGGTGAGAAAATGCTCCAGGGCGGACTCCCCGGTCTCCGCCACCAGGGCCTCCTGATCAAATACCTGGTCCATGTCCAGCTTGAAGGATCCCTTTGTCCCCGGATCAATCATCACCTGCCAGTAGGCGGACAGGGCCTTCAGGAAACTGTAGTGACGGCCGTATTCGCCGTCGACCCCGAATACCTTTCCAAGCAGGTCCCTGTGATCGCCTCCCGGATATTGCGCTGCCCCCGGCAGAAGGACCTGTTCCAGAATGCGCTCCGCATCGACCTCGGAAAAGAGATATATCTTCAGGTGGGGAAAGGGGTCGGTTGCCGCATAGACCGCTTTCAGATAGTCCCTGACGATTCTGTGAAGACCGTTGTGAGTCACCGAGACGGATAAGAGACAGGTCACCCGCTCATCAGGCCCGAGAGTGCCCCGCTGTTTTTCAAAGGCGATGGCCCGGTCCAGGCCCCGCAACCCGTATATGGCCTCATTGTTTGGGTCTTCGACCCCGATCTGGATCGGGTGATCATACCAGTATATCTGCTTTTCCTGGACAATCTTCTTCAACTCCCGGATCAACCGGGGGCCGTAGGGGAGGCCATCGAGATCCTCCCCATCAGGGGGGAGGGTGATCAGGAGGTTGGACATGAACAGGATCTGGCGGGCCGGATCCGTAATCGGATCGGGATTCAGTCCGGTAACCTGGACACGCCTTTTCTCGCGGATCCGGGCGATGGGCCCTTGAGGATCTCCGAGACAACCCGCCCCTTCGGGGAAAAAGAGAGCCCAGATCTTCTGCCGGGCCTCGTCGTCCCAATCTGTTGCAGGGGCCAGGCACCATGCCCGCGCCGCTTCAAGCACCCCCGCAAAATCCCTGTCTGACCGGCAGGCGGATGTCACCTCTTCCCCAATCCGCCTGAGCCCTTCCCTGAAAAAGGATACCGTATTCGTCCAGCCCCTGTCTTCACCAAGCACATTCAGATAACCGGATGCCCGGCTGTACAGAGGATGTTTTGGCCCTGAAAGGACGATCAGAAAAGCGGCATTGAGATTCCGCGCAATATCGTGGGCATTTTTCTCTTCAGGTCGAAACTGGCCGGACACGAGGGTCCCTGAAAGGGGGCTGTTTCCGCCGGTCTCATCCACGAGACGCTGAATGACGATTGCGAGTGGATCCTCCATCAATCCCTTTTCCTCTTATCTCCAGGGATCCTCTCCGCCGTAGCCGTCCGGACGCCCCATATCATGTTCCCAGCTTGGAGGGCCGCCATATTCCTTGGCCCGCCACTTGGATTTGTCGCACGCTGCCGCGGCCATACTCACCAGCACGAGGCAGATCAAAACAGCCTTCTTCAAAGTATTTTTCATCTCTTGAATCATCCCCCTCTTGGAATTTACGATGACGAACGCGGGCTAACGCCCACAACCCAAAATTTATCACACAGAGGCGTTGCCAGACATCTGGAATGTTGGAATACTGGAATAATGGAAGATTGGGAAAGGAACCTGGATCACCCAGGAAAGGTTTTTTCCTTAAACCCATTATTCCATCATTCCATACTTCCATTATTCCAAATTAAAGACGTCACCCTCTCACAATCATCTTCTTGCTTTTCGCGACAGAAAACCAGGAAATAAGAGCACTAAACAGTGACAATCGGTGGTTGAGCTGTCAAGTGACGCCGTCCCGCTGAAAAGCGGGATCGCGCCCCCCAGCCACGCAACGGCCGTCGGCTTATCATCTATCAGCCATCAGCCATTTACGCCGGATACCCGGTGATCTCCCGAATGCGATTGTACAGGGGTTTAAGGCGTCTGTACATTTTCCTGTAAACCTGTTGATACAGGGCATGGTAGCGTTCATGGGCCTCGGCGTCCGGCTCGAAGACATCCCCCATTCGGGTCATGGCCTCTGCCGCAGCCCTGAAGTCCCTGTGAAGGCCGAGTCCCACCGCCGCGTCCATGGCCGCCCCTAAGCCGGATGTCTCATACACGAACGGCCGTGCCGTGGGAAGGCCGAAGACATCCGCCGTTACCTGCATGGCAACCCTGCTCTGGGATCCGCCGCCGGAGACCCGCAGATCCCGGATCGGAACCCGGGTACGCTTTTCAATGCGCTCTTTTCCCTCCATGAGCGCATAGGCCAGTCCTTCCAGAATGGAACGGTATAGATGGGCCCGGGTATGAACATCTCCGAATCCGATAATGGCCCCCTTTGCCTCCGGCCCCGGCATCTTTATCCCCGGGGTCCAGTAGGGCTGGAGCATCAGGCCCATAGACCCCGCCGGAATATCCGCGGTCAGCTTGTCGAACAGGGCCTCCGCCTCCAGGCCGTCGATTTCGGCCTGCCGACACTCAGGGTATCCGAATTCCTCCTTGAACCAGTTGACCATCCAGAACCCGCGAAAAATCTGGACCTCCATGGAATAGCGCCCCTCTATTGCAGAGGGATAAGGGGGAATCAGCCGGATCGCCTCCATATACCGCTCATGGGTGACGTTGATGGTCGCTGTGGTCCCGTAACTGATGCAGCCGACCGATGGGTCCAGGCTCCCTGAACCGATCACCTCGCAGGCCTTGTCCGCTGCCGCGGCAATCAGGGGAAGTCCTGCCGGAATGCCGGTCGCTTTTGCGGCATCCGGTGTGATGGGTCCGAGGACCTTGCCCGGGGGAAGGAGGGCCGGCAACCGATCCGGGTCCACGGGCACGGCCGTCCATTTCCAGTCCCTGGGCGATGACCATCTGAGGCGCTTGTAATCAAAGGGAATATACCCTACCTGACAGCCCACCGAATCAACGAACCGCCCGGTCAGACGGTATGTCAAATAACCTGAGAGGAGGAGAAATTTGTGGGTATTGTCCCAGATATCCGGCTGGTTGGTGCGTATCCAGTTGGCCTCGGCCTCAGCCTGAAGATACGCCACGGTATGCCTTACCCCTGCAATCCGAAACAGCATCCCCCACAGGCCGCCCACCGGGGGGAGCCCATAGGTCTTTCGCTGGTCCAGCCACAGGATGGCAGGGCGCAGCGGCCTTCCTTTCCGGTCCACGTTGATGACGCTTCCCCTCTGGGTGGTGAGGGCAACGCCGGCAATGCGTTCCCTGTCAACCCCCGCCTGTTTCCATAACCCCTGGCAGGCCTGACAGAGGGCCTTCCAGAACAGGCCCGGGTCTTGCTCGGCCCACCCCGGATACGTGGAAAAATAGGGCCTGAAGGGCACCCGTTCCTTGAAAAGCAATTTCCCTTCCAGATCGAAAATCAAGGCCTTTAGACTCTGGGTGCCGTTGTCGATGGCCAATATGAGATCTTTGTCGGTCATGGGTCCGGCACCTCTTTCCGGCGATCAGGAACAGCATGACTCTTTTCCCACAGCTGCTGGTATGCGGTCCTCTCCATTTGCCAGCGTGCCGCATCCCACGGGAGGACCGGGGCGCACAGGTGCTCTATCCGGTCCAGATATGGGACCCCGCCTTCCGGGGTGACCAGACCGATCCGGACCCGTCTCAAGAGCAGGTCCGAGAGGTGATGCACCTGTTCATGTTCGGCCGCAAAAGGCAACTCCGCCCACAGGGTATTTGTCCCCGGAACGGTTTCCAGGTCTTCCGGGGCAGAGTCCCGGATCACCTCCTCGGCCGCACTGCCGTATCTGCCGCTCAGCCGGCGCCGGCATCGGACCGGCAGACCGGTTTCCTTTGCCCGGACCGGGGCAATGGACCGGAAAAGAGGTCCTTTCCCCAATCCGGTTAGGTCTGAGGGGAGGAACGGCCGGGCTGCCTTCAATGCGTCCAGGGCCAGCCTTCTAAAGGTGGTGAGTTTCCCCCCGGTAATGGTGACGAGCCCGTTTTGGACCCATATCACATGCTCACGGGATTCTCTACAGGGATCACACTTCCCGTAGCTGAGTACCGGACGGATGCCTGCAAACGACGCGAGACAGTCTTTCTCAGAAAACCGGATGCCCGGGAAGGCATGGCAGAGGCCCTCCAGGAGATAGGAGACCTCGGCCGGCGTGATGGCGGGGTCCTGCACAAGGTCTCCTTCATGATCGATGTCGGTGGTCCCCACCAGGAGTGCCCCTTCCCACGGGATGACGGCGACAGGCCTGTTGTCCGCAGGGTGAAAGAAGCTCAATGCATGAGATGTGGGCATTAGCCATGAGGGAAAGACCAGGTGACTGCCGCGGAGGGGACGCAGGTGACATTTGGGGTCCGGCGAGGGGTGGAGGGTTTCCGCCCAGGCCCCGGTGGCATTGATGACGGCCCGGGCCTTAAAGACCCTTTCAACGGATATCTCCCTGTCCATGGCGAGAATGCCCGAGGCCCTCCCCGACGCATCCCTGGTGATCCGGCTGACCTCCACGTAATTGAGGGCCTCCACATGAGACCCGAACGTCCCGGCCTCGGTGATGAGCCGCAATACCAGCCTCGCATCGTCCGCCTGGGCGTCGAAGAATCTAAACCCGCCGGCCAACCCTTCACGGTTGACGTGGGGCGACAACCTGCAAAACGCCTCGGGATCATAGAATCGATGATCCCATTTGCGGGCGATCAGATCGTACAGGGCAAACCCCGCGCCCAGCGTGCATCTGCCGGGGCCCCTGTTATGATAAACCGGGAGGAGGAACCCCAGCCTTTCCACCAGTCCAGGGGCCGCCCTCAGCAGGCGCTCGCGCTCCTCCACAGAGGTCCGGGTAAGGCCGATCTTTCCTTCCTTGAGGTATCTGAATCCCCCGTGAATCAGTTTGGTGGACCGGGAGGAGGTGCCCCAGGCAAAATCATGTTGTTCCAACAGAAGGGTCCTGAGTCCCAGGCGGCCGGCCTCCAGCAAGATCCCCGCCCCTGTGATGCCCCCGCCGATGACAATCACGTCCCAGTCTTCAGGCAGGTCTTTAAATTGCGTCATCCTGCCCCCCCACCAGCTTACCGGGATTCATCCGGTGTTCCGGGTCCATATGGGCGAAGGTCTGCCTGAGGATATCCATGCCCAGAGGTCCCTTTTCCGCCCCTAAGTAAACACGATGGTCCAGGCCGATCCCGTGCTGGTGGCTGATGGTCCCGTGGTTGGCGACAATGGCCCGGCTGGCCGATGCCTTGATGGCCCGCCACCGGGCCAGGGTTTCCTCGGGGGTGTCTGCAATCCGGAACAGGAAGGTGGTATAGATGCTGGACCCGGTGGGGTAGACATGGGAGAGGTGGGTGAAGAGATGGACCCTTTCATCCCACGGCGCCAGGGTACCGCCGATGGCCGCCTCGAGGCCCCCAATGGCGGCCGGCACCTGATCCCAGGTTACGGCCGTCTCTACGGTATCTACGGCATAGCCCATATTCCAGAGCGCATTTCGGAGATAGGGGGCCTTGAACCGATGGCGTTTCCAGGCCTCTCCCATGGACCTCCCCACCGAGACCCCCCGGTATTTCCTGAAGATGGAAAATGCCGGTCGCCTTGCACAGGCCACCTGCCGCCGCGATCCGATAAACCCGATCAAACACATACAGCCCTGCCCGTCTCTGATATGTCTGAACCCGAGATATCTCTTGAGCAGGGTAATCATCCGCTCTCTTCCGGCCAGCACCAGCTGGGTCACGGTTTCCATCGGATTGCTGAGCCGGATCATGGAACAGCGCACCCCTGCGCCGGCCAGAGACTGCACCGCCTCGATACCCCTTTCCCAGGAAGGGAAGAAGACGGTCCATACCTCGTCCCGCTCGGGAAGGGGGGAGACCCTCACAACGGCCTTTACCAGGATGCCCAGCCTGCCCTCAGACCCTAAGATGAGGTGCCTCAGATCGGGTCCTGCTGCCGACGCGGGGAACGGCGGGCAGGTCAGGGGACCCCGCAAGGTCACCATCTCGCCCCCGGCAAAGAGGCTTTCGATGCTTCCGTAATGGGAAGACTGCTGTCCGCTGGATCGGGTGGCCACCCATCCTCCCAGAGTGGCGTATTCAAAGGATTGGGGATAATGCCCCAGGGTAAACCCGTGGGCCCTGAGCTGGGCCTCCAGGTCGGGACCCCTCACCCCTGCCTCAAATACGGCCAATCGGCTGCGGGGATCCATGGAAACGAGCCGGTTCAACCGTTCAAGGGAGAGGCTCAGGACCGGTCGGTCTGTGGCCGGGACGGTCAGATGACCCACCACGCTGGTCCCGCCGCCATAAGGGATGATCACAATATCGCGTTCGGAGGCGAGCCCGAGAAGCGCCTCCACCTCCTGGGCAGTGGTGGGAAAGGCCACGCCGTCCGGGAAGCGCTCAAGACCGCCCTGCCTCAGGGCGATCCAGTCCGGAAGGCTTTGACCGTGGGAATGGGTGAGCCGTTCCTTCTTGTCCTTTGTGATCAGGGGATGATCGGGAAGCCGTGAGTCGGGCACACGCGCCAGGGCCTCTTCAAGGAGGACGTCCTTGGGCCGCATTCCTTTCCCGATCCGGTCTCTCAGGAGGTCCCCGGCGCCCGGCGCCACCCCCATGATCACATGTTCATCCCCCCAGCCGTTCCAGATCTGCATGGTCGGAATCGTTCTCTGATTGAAGTGTGAATGAATTGAAGCTCACCATTCAAGAAGGTGTCGGGTCTTTTCCCGCATCAGGGCATAATGCCGTGACGATCGACTCGGATCTCAGGGTATCGCAGAATCCGTCAAGGGTTTTGCTAATTCACCGTCACCTCAACGGAATCCATCCCCCACCAGGGACCTGTGGCATACCCATCCGGATCATCAATCGCAAAATAAAAGGTGTAGCGTCCTTTCGGCAGAATCTGATTCAGCACCTGCAGGGAGCTGAACTCAAACAGCGGGAGCTGAATACATCGGTTGATTCCTTGTATCCATCCGACCGGGTACACAAAGCTCTGCCAGTCTAAAGGAGAAGCAAAGGAAGTATGGATCACGATCCATAAATCAGCATCATGGCCCGCCTTTTCGCCAGGATTCAGACTGACTGTGATGGAAACGGCTGTGCCTTCAGCAAGGACCACGGAGTTTTCCTGACCGTTTGCCTTGATAATGGGAAGAGGCATGGGACCGGCAATACTGATTATCTGAACAGGGGACCAGCGGTCAACGACCGTCCCGTCTCCAACCTGCCCGTACTGGTTGTATCCCCATCCCCATAGCACGCCGTCACTCTTCACGGCCATCGTGTGATCCCCCCCCGCAGAAATCTGGGCCCAATCCGTATCCGTACCGATCTGAACAGGGGACCGGCGATCGACGACCGTCCCGTCCCCAAGCTGGCCGAAATCATTCCATCCCCACGCCCATAGAGTCCCGTCACTCTTCAGGGCGATGGTATGGAACCCCCCTGCAGATATCTGGGCCCAGTCAATATCAGTTCCTATCTGAACGGGAGAATTGCGACCGATGAACGTCCCATCCCCAAGCTGGCCCTCGCTGTTTCTTCCCCATGCCCAAAGGGTCCCGTCACTCTTCAGGGCCATGTTGTGAAACCCCCCGGCAAAAATCCGAGTCCAGTCGGTGTCCATCCCTATCTGAACAGGGGACCGGCGATCAACGACCGTCCCGTCCCCAACCTGGCCGGATGAATTGTATCCCCATGCCCATAGGGTGCCGTCACTCTTCAGGGCGATGGTGTGATGACACCCTGCGGAAATCTGGGCCCAATCCGTATCCGCACCTGTCTGAACAGGGGATCGACGATCAATAAAAGTTCCATCTCCAAGTTCACCGTAATCATTATGTCCCCATGCCCACAGGGTCCCGTCGCTCTTCAGGGCCATGTTGTGAAACCCCCCGGCAGAAATCCGGGCCCAATCCGTATCCGCACCTGTCTGAACAGGGGATCGACGATCAATAAAAGTTCCATCTCCAAGCTGGCCATAGTCATTTTCTCCCCATGCCCAGAGCGTGCCGTCCCTCTTCAGGGCGATGGTGTGAGAGCCCCCGCTGGATGCGCCAATCTGACTCCAGCCAGTATCAGTTCCTAACTGAAGCGGGGACCAGCGGTCAACGACCGTCCCGTCTCCAAGCTGGCCATAGTCATTATTTCCCCATGCCCAGAGTGAACCGTCACCCTTCAGGGTGACGGTGTGGAGCGTCCCTGCGGCGATTTCCGGTGCCGCGGCCAGACAAATCCCTACGCCCACAGTAAAGATTGCCACAAGTGTTACCAAAGACAGCATTACGCGCACTGACCTGTTGATCTTCATCTCCGAACCTCCTTTTTGGTTAATGGCAGGACTTTCCATGGTTGCTAAAGCAACAAAAAAACATCATTTTCACGGCAAATCAGAGGAACTCGACCTCCAGCAGAGACACATCGTCCTCAAACATCTCTTTGTTCTGAATGCGTCGCATGGCGTTGATGATGGTCTTGGGCGAGCCGTCTCCCTCCCTGGACAGATTCCCCACCAGCTCAATGAAATCATTGAGTTGAACCATGCCGCCCTCAGGCCTGGAAACCTCGTAAATCCCGTCGCTGTAGATATACAGTCTGGCATAGGGTTCGAGCACGAGGGTCGATTTCTGGTATTTCTGCCCGGGCAGTCCGCCGATAATCAATCCGCCCAGGTTCAGGGCCACGGTTTCTGCGGTTTGGGAAGACATCCCTGTTCGGGCAATGGCCGGGGGATGACCGCCGCTGGCAAAGATCAGATCGCGGCGCTCCCTGTTGAATACGCCGTACCAGATGGTAAAAAACATCTCATGGTGCGCCTCCATCTGATAGACCTCATTCAGACCTTCCAGTACCTGCGAGGGATCCCGGAAATCGACGTAATTGAGGGATTCCGATCGCAATGTATTGAGGGCCGATATGGAGAGGAGGGCTGCGCCCACGCCATGCCCGCACACGTCCAGAAGGTAGATGGCAAAATGGTCGTCATCAATCCAGTGATACCCGAAGGAATCGCCCCCCAGGGAGGTGGACGGGATGAACTCCCAGTCTGTGCGGATATCCCCGGTAAGCTGATGGGGAAGGAGAGATCGGACATACTCCGACGCCTGGCTCAGTTCGTTGGTGAGGGCCTTCTGGCTGGCGACGAGGGCCTCATAGGCCTCATTGCGTTGAAGCCGCATGATGTAGGCGTTTGAATGGTAACGGATCCGGGCAATCAGTTCGATTTTGTCCGGAAGTTTGACCAGGTAGTCATTGGCCCCTGCGGCAAAGGCCTCCGCCTTTGTAACGGCCTCCTCTTTGGAGGAAAGGACGATCAGGGGGATTTCTCGGGTCAATTTATTGGCACGCAAAAACTTGGCCAGGGTGAGCCCGTCAATCTCCGGCATGATGAGATCCAGCAGGATCACGGTGGGATGGATGTCACAGGCCGTCTGGATGGCCTGGGCAGGGTCCTGGCAGTAATGAAACCGGATGTCCGGTTCCTGGTGCAACATCCGGCGGACCGCCTCGGCGATAATGGCCTGGTCATCGATAAGGAGCACCTGAATGCCGTGCTGGGTAAGCTGTGTGGCTTGGTCGGATGCGCCGTGATCCGGGAAATTCATGATGTCCGCTCCTGTGCCGCGACCGTCTTCAAAAACCCATCCACTTCGAGGGGAATAGAGGTAAATTGCACCTTGAAAGTGCCGGGGTGGTTCGAGACCGCTCCGATAACCTTGGCGTACAGATCGGTGGTGATCTCATTTCCTTCCATATCTGAAACAGAGATCTTGAGGTTCGTCAGTTTGTCCGGTGTTACATCCGCCGAAATCTCGGCCGCGGTGCCCAGCATTCGGACCACCGTTCCGGAACGCGCTTCGTTGCCGGCGTGCTTCCCTTCCAAAATGGTAAACAGGACAGGAAACGGCCTTGGCAGTTCCGGCAGGTCCATTTCCACCTTCTCCGGAAGGAACAGATCGAACTCCCCCCTGATCCCGCCCACCTCGTAAATGGTAATTGGCTTCTTGACCCCCTTGGGCATGACCTCCATCTCGTCGTCGATTCTCAGGAGGTGACGACCGCATTCATCCAGGGTATTTTCCGAGATGAAGATCTGACCGCCGACCGTGTAGGATTCGATGCGTGACGTGAGGTTGACGTTCCGGCCCACCACGCCGTATTTCATCCGTTTCTTGGATCCGATATTGCCCACCACGATCTGGCCGGAGTTGATCCCGATCCCCTGCTGCACCTCCGGATACCCGCGCTCTCTGCACCGGCGATTGACCGCTTCCATGGCCAGCTGCATCTCCACGGCGCATGCCACGGCCCTCTTGGCATCGTTTTCCCGAAGAACAGGTGCCCCAAAGATGACAAAGATGGCGTCGCCGATAAATTCATCGATGGTCCCCTGGTACTTGAGGATGATCTCTGTCATGGTCTCGAGATAGATATTGATGATGCCCACCACATCCTCGGCCGGAAGCCGCTCGCCGATTGCGGTAAACCCGCGAAGATCGGTCATCATAATGGTGACAAACCGTTTTTCCCCGCCAAGGGCCGCACCCTCCGGGGTCTCCAGAATGGCATCCACGATATCGTCTGAGAGGTACTGACCAAAGGTCTTGCGGATGATCCGGTTGGCCTTTTCCAACTGGGCCTGGGCCTCATTTCTCTGCAGCAAATTGATATACCCTTTTGAGTGATATCGGATTCGGGCGATGATCTCCAGCCGGTCGGGCAGTTTGACCAGATAGTCGTTGGCCCCGCGGGCAAAGGCCTCGGCTTTGGTCACGGCCTCTTCCTTGCTGGACAGGACGATCAACGGCACATCCCGGGTGGAAGGGTTGGCCCGGTAGTAACGGACCAGGGTCAACCCGTCTATCTCCGGCATGACCAGGTCCTGAAGAATAACCGTGGGGTGGATCCGGTTGGCCACCTTGATGGCCTTTGTCGGATCCTGGCAGAAATGGAAATCGATATCCTGTTCCGGGGCCAGCATGCGGCGAAGCGCCTCGCCGATAATGGCCTGGTCGTCCACCAAAAGGACGGTAATCCGGTGCTGGGTCAGGGAAACGGGCTGGTCGGTTCTATCGTCAGTCATAGGAAGTGCCTAAAGTGCCTAAAGTGAACTAAAGTTGAAAGCGGGATCAGGCTGTTGAGCTGTTGAGCTGTTGAGCTGTTAAGCGGGTGAGCGCGTGAACTGCACCACCGGCTATCAGCCACCAGCATACAACCTTATGGGCTTATCAGATATCCTTCCCTCGATTCATCCCTCCTCCACCATCCAGTATCCAGTATCGAGTATCCAGCATCCAGCATCCAGCACCAGCTCACCACTCCCAGCTCATCCCCTTCATCCCTCCCCTTCCCTTGCGAAGATGCCGCAGGATGGCCGGGGCCACATCGTCAATGGGAAGGATATCCGCGGCTGCCCCCAAGTCCCTGGCCGCCTTGGGCATCCCGTACACCACGCTGGTGGCCTCGTCCTGGGCAATGGTGTACCAGCCTGCCCCTCGAAGGGCGGCCAGCCCTTCCGCCCCGTCCCGTCCCATGCCGGTCAGGAGAACGGCAACCCCCTTCAACGGCCAGTTTTCTAAAACACTCTTGAAAAACACATCCACTGAAGGACGAAACGGGATATTGCTCGGTTCCCGGGTATAGGTCAGGGTGAGGTCCGGGGAAAGAATCAGATGATCGTTGCTGCCTGCCAGAAAGACCGTTGACAGGGAGGGTCGGGCACCCTTTGCGGCGAGGCGCACATTCAGGAGGGTCTGGCTGCTCAGCCAACCCGCCAGCCCCTTTGAAAATTCCCCGCCGACGTGCTGAACAATGATAATACCGGCCCGCAGGTCTCCGGGGAGTCCGGAAAGCACGGTTGCCAGCGCCTTGGGACCGCCCGTGGAAGCACCGATAACCACCAGCGGGGGGAGGTTCCGTGTCAGGCTTCCCCGTGTGCGGCCCAGAGGAGACAAGGTGGAAGGGCCGTTGAGCCTCCCGATGCTCTCAATCCGCTTGAGCAAGGCCTCCCGGCTCTGTTGTGCGGCCGCCTCGTTTCCGCTGACCGGGGTGCTGATGGCATCCAGGGCCCCATGGCCCATCGCCTCAAAGATCTTAGGGGTATTTCTCTCCATGGTGGGCGTCACGATCAAAATGGGACAGGGGAATTCGGCCATTATCCGACGGGTGGCCTCCACCCCGTCCATGCCCGGCATGATCAGGTCCATGAGGATCAGGTCCGGGATATCTGCCGAACATTTTTTGACCGCCTCGGCCCCATCCCGGGCGACCCAGGCCACCTCATATCCGGGGACCTCGGAGACAATCTGTCGCAGGAATTCCACCACCGCGGCCAGATCATTGACAATGGCAATCCGCACGATCACGCCTCCCCAATAAGGTCAACCGCCGCATGAATGAGAGAATCATCCTCAAAACTGCTCTTGGTGAGATAGTAGTTGGCGCCCGCCTCCAGCCCCAGGATCCGGTCCTCTTCCTTGTCCTTGTAGGAAACAATGATAACAGGGAGGGGTTTGAGCTCAGGGTGCTGTTTGATTTGTCTTACGAATTCAATTCCGTTCATCCTCGGCATGTCCACATCCGATACGACCATGTCGTAATGACCGGTACGCACGGCATTCCAGCCGTCCACCCCGTCCACCGCGGTTTCCACAGCATATCCTCTGCTTTCAAGGAGTTTACGTTCCATCTCCCGGACCGTGAAGGAATCGTCAACCACTAAAATCCGCTTTTTCTGCTGGGTCGTCTCCCTGGCCGCCTCACGGCTCAGTTTACGGAGTCTGCGACCCGCCAGGAGATTGTCGATGGATCGGACCAGGTCTTCCACATCAAAGATGAGCACCGGCGAGCCATCCAGCATCACGGCGACCGAGCTGATGTCAGGAACCTTTCCCAACCGCGGATCCAAAGGCCTGACCACAAGGTCGTATTCCCCCAGGAAACGGTCCACTGAAAGACCGTAGAAGTTCAATCTATCGCTCACCACCACCACGGAGAGGTCGTCCTGAAGTCCGGGGGGGGCATCCAGTTCCAGAACATTATGGATGTCCACCAGGGCGATATTGTTGTCGTCAAACCTGAAATACTGGCGGTCCTCGACCGTGCTGATCTCTCCCCTCGGGAGTTCAAGACACCTCTCGATCCTGGCGATGGGAAAGGCATAAGGCTCCCCGGCGATTTCCACCAGAAAGGTCCGGACAACGGAGAGGGTGAGGGGAAGCTCCATATGGAGGGTCAACCCCTCGCCGGGCCTGGATACGGCGCGGACCACGCCGCCCACCTCATGCACCATATTCCGAACCACATCGAGGCCCACTCCCCGACCCGAGATTTCAGTCACGTTCTGTGCCGTAGAAAATCCCGGAAGGAAGAGAAAATCCATGAGTTCCGCCTCGGTCATCTTTTCGACCATATCCCCGCCGGCCAGTCCTTTTTCCACGATCTTCCGGCGCAATCCGTCCAGATCGATGCCGCGGCCGTCATCCGACAGGGTAATCATGAGCATGCCTGAACGGTGAGCGGCCTCCAGGCGCAGAGAACCGACCTCGGGCTTCCCGGCACGAACGCGGTCCTCAGGGGGTTCGATCCCGTGATCCAGGGAGTTGCGAAGGAGATGGTTGAGGGGGGCGTCCAGCTTCTCCAGGATATCCCGGTCCACTTCGGTGGATTTCCCCTTGATCTCTAGCCGGACTTTCTTGCCCAGTTCACGGGCAACATCCCGTACCATCCTCGGAAACCCCTGAACCCCGTCTGAAAAGGGACGCATCCTCACCGAAATGACCTCGTGATAGAGCCGGTCGGAAAGGGCCGCTGAGGTACTGTTGAATATGTCGAACTGATTCAGCCGTTCGCCCACCTTTCGGTTGCATTCCTTGGTTTTATTTCTGGCCTGGAGCAACAGATCCGATGTCTCCGGACTGCTCCCCTTTTGAACAAGGACCTCCTGTATTCCATCCAGGATTGCAAGCAGTTCCCCATGATTCCTCTTGAGTTCCAGAAGGGCCTCTGAAAAGGCCGGAAGCCAGCGGGCATTCACCACGACCTCTCCGGCCTGCCCCATGAGGCGCTCGATCTTTGCGGCCGTAACGCGCACCGTACGGTCCTTGTCCGCGACATGCGGTTGAGGCAGGGTCTCATCAGTCTTTTGAGGCGTCGGCAGGCCCACGTCGGTTTTCGAATGGGCCGGGACCGGTTCCGGCGGGCGTCTGGCCGGCGGGGTGGCCTCCTTTGAGGCCGCGGTTTCAATGGGAGAGACCGGAATGGCCATTTCCCCGTCGATAATCGCCGATATGGCACCCACCAGACGGTCGATCTCCTCACGGTGGTGGCTCAGCCAGTCGGTTTCTCCTGCACTGAGAGAATGCGCAAGCTGGGTCAGGATATCCACAATCCGGAGCAGGATGTCGATCTGATCGGAGCCTAAGGAGACCTCTCCCTTCTGGGCCGCCACAAAACAGTCCTCCATCACATGGGCCGCCCGGACCGCAACATCCAGGCCCAGGACCCGGGCACCGCCCTTGATGGAGTGGGCCGCCCGCATCAACGCCTCCAGCTGATCGGTGGCCCCCGGATTGCTTTCCAGCGCCAGGAGTCCATCGTTTAGGACCGCCACATGGGCTTCCACCTCTGTCTGAAAGAGATCCAGCATGACGGGATCGACCGCTTCGATCTGTGCCTCCCCCCCTGCCGGCTCCTTTTCAGCTGCAGAAGCATCCATAGAAATGGTGGAAGGGGTACCGCCTGAGGGGGCTGCCGTCTCTTCGGCCAGGGTTCCCCGGATGCCCGCTATCATCCCTTCGACGTCCTCCTGAGCCCCATCCATGGATTCGGATCCGGTCTCGGACGCGATGATCCGGTTGAGGATGTCCACACCCTTTAAGAGGATGGTAATCCGATCCTGGCCTAAGGACGCCTCACCTTTTCGAACGGCCGAAAAATAGTCCTCCATGGCATGGGAGACGTCTGCTGCGGCATCAAAGCCCACAATGCGGGCAGCGCCCTTGATGGAGTGGACGGCCCGCATCAGCGGGTCGAGTGCATCGACAGCATCAGGATCGTCCTGTAAAGAGAGGAGTCCGTCGTTCAATGTCGCGATGTGGTCCTGCACCTCCGTTCGGAAGAGATCCAACATGGCCGGATCAGCCATGGCCGAGGTCTGCGCAGGAGAGGGTTCTTTTTCCGGCGGTGTTGCCGCCATTTCAGTGCGCGGGCCTACTGCCTCCGACCCGGAGGGGGGGGCGGGCGGGATCTCCGGACCCGCGTCCTCTGGAGGGATCCGGTTCATGGCCGCGGCCAAGCGCCTGATCTCTTCCTCGTGCCGGGTCAGCCATTCGGGGTCATCGGCCGAACTGGCAATCTGATTGAGCATGTCTACGCCTTCGAGAAGGATGTCGATGCTGTCGCTTCCCAGGGAGAACTCCCCTTTCTGGACGGCGAGAAAAGATGCCTCCATGGCACGGGATATCTTTTTTGCCCCATCCAGATCCACGATCTGCGCCCCCCCCTTCACGGCATGGGCGGCCCGGATCATGGCATCCATCCGGTCGGCAGCGGCGGCCGGGTTCTTCCCAAGGGCCGACAGCCCATCGCTGATGGTCGCGGAATGCTGTTCCACTTCCGTACGAAAGAGATCCATAATGGAAGGATCGTCAGGGGTGCGGCAGTTATTATCCGTCACTGGACGCTCCTCTTGAGACTGTAAAACAGGAGTTCGTCATCCAACAGGGCCACATGCTTGTCTTCCCATTTGAAGATCTTTTTGGTAAATGACGACTTGGACTTGGCTACGGTTGCCGGAACATTCTGGTACAGGCCGGGATGAATATGGTGAATGCCATGGATTTCCTTCACCGGAAATACCCACACATCGTCGTCCTTGCTGACCACCATCATCCGTTCATGGCGCCTTACCGCTTTTTCCCCTTCCGGGGATTCCGCCTCCAGGCCGATCAGATGCCCCAGGGAGATGCATAACTGGATCTCGCCGTGCACATTCACCACCCCCTTCAAGACCGGCCTTTTCCGGTGGGGGACGGTGTGGATGGGGACCGTATCCATGATTTCTGCAAAAAACCGGGCGGGAAGCGCCAGCCATTCTGTTTCAATCCGGAATGTCACCACCGGGAAGATCCCGGTCGGCTCATCATTCTTTTTTTCCAGCAGGACCTGACCCCATTCCTCCTTGTATTCATCCGGAAGCTCCCGTTCCAGGAGATTTCTGCCCGCCTGCGTGAATACCTCGCAGTTGCGGCAGTGGATGACCCGTGCAAGTTCGGGGCAGCGGGGACCCTCTTTGGCCCATACGCCTATCCGTTTCCAGCATCTCTCTTCCTGTTGTTTTTCCATTGATCCTACCTTCAAGTTCCGGTCTTCTGGCGGGATACCCGCTGCGCCCTTTCTCGCAAATGGGCGGCCCGTGAGATGTCACCCCGGTTTTCAACGATAAAGGAGAGGTGATTCAAGGCTTCCGAATGGTTAGGCTCCAGATAAATCGCCTTGTTGAAGGATTCTTCGGCCTTTTCCGGGCTGTCCAGCGCCTCATATATCAGCCCCATCAGGAAATGGACGCCCGCATTCATCGGATGGTCGTTCAGGCAACTCCGACAAAGCTCGAGAGCCGAACCGAGAGACCCCCTGTCGGCCAGTCGCTGGGCCTCATCGAACAGATCCCCCTGCACGGCATCCTGCTCACTCCTATTCGGAACCCGGTCTAAAACGGCGTCTTCGGGGATCTTGACCGCAGAATGGGCAGGGACAGGCGGTCGGGGCGGCTGAAGGCTTTTTCCGACCTTTTCAAATCGTCTTCGGCAGGGGTCGGGGGGAGCAGCCGGTTTGACCATGCGCTTCTTACACCTCCGATCTTTTCGACAGGCAAACACGCCGAACTCAGGGATGCCCGCCAGCCCGCATAACACAGCCGTCTCTCTTTCAGCGTGCCCCAGAAACAGGATCCCTGAATCTGCCAGCAACCGGCCTACGATTTCAAGGGTCCGCTGTTTTGCCCTGGGGCTCAGGTAAATCAACAGATTGCGGTAAAAGATAATGTCATAGGGCTCCTGATCCTTAAGAAGACGATCATTCAGCACATTCTCCTTCAGAAAGCGGACGGTCTTGCGTACATCGTCGTGGAGACGGAAGGCATCGCCTTCGGGATCAAAGTAGCGCTTCCTGAACCACAGGTCCTCACCCCGAAAAGACCCCTGTTCATAGACAGCCGTTCTTGCCCTTGTCAAGGCCCTCTCGCTGATATCCACCCCGTCGATGTGGAACCGGTCACTCTGGATTCCGGCATCCATCAGGGACATGGCGATGGAATAGGCCTCTTCACCGGTTGAACACGGGATACTCAGTACCCGCAGCCGACGGCCCGGATTTTCCCTGAACCATGTCCCTGTAACGTAATCCACAAGAAAGCGGAAGGCCTTTTTATTCCTGAAAAACCACGTCTCGGGTACGACCACCGCTTCGATAAGGGCGGCCTGTTCCTTTTCAGATGCCTTGAGACTGTCATGATAGGCGACGGCGTCAGGCAGCCCAAGGTCGGCCATTCGAACGCGCACCGCCTTGGAGATGACCTCGGAACCGATGGCTTCCGTAGAAAGGCCGATCTTTTTCTCCAGAAAGGATTCAATCATTGCCAGGGATTCCATGGCCGCCTTCCAGCAGGGGGAGAAACCGGAATGTTTCCGGGAGAAGGTCCAGATCGATGTATTGAATCATTTCCTTATCTTCCATGACAAACCCCCCTAGATAGGGGGCCTCCTGCAAGCTAAGCCCGGGGGATACGAATGCATCCCGGGATTTTCTGACCGCATCGGTGACCCGTTCCGCCATGAGTCCCATGATGTAGGGGGTTTTATCTTCCTTTAAATAATCCACAAGGATGATCCGGGTGCTGAGGCGCATCTGGCACGGACACCCCTGTATCAATTGCCTCAAGTCGATGACAGGGACAACCACCCCCCGGTAATTGAAGAGCCCTGCAAAATAATCCGGGGTATGGGGTACCTCCTTGAGCTTTACCATGGGGGCCACCTCTCTCACCCTGTCACACGTCATCGTATACATGGTGTCCCCCAGATAGAAAATAAGTACCAGCATGGCCCCCTCAGGATTAATAATTGGCGGTTGACGATTGAGACGCAAGACCTAAGGCTCAAAGCTCAAAGCTGAAAGCGGGATCAGGCTGTTAAGCTGTTGAGCTGTTAAGTCCCGCTGAAAAGCGGGATTGAGCCCCATATCCGCTCATCAGCCATCAGCCATGAGCTGTCAGCAGTATCCGGCACCCCACCCAACCCAATAACCTCAAGTAACCCAACGAACTCAACAAACCTTCAGTACGCCTCCAGTATCTTCTGATACTCGCCGTTGCCCTTGATAATGGCGAGACCCTCATCCAACTTATCGGCGTAATACCGAGCCCTTGGGAAGACCTTGGAGAAGGCGACGTAGATGTCGGCGCTTTCGCTGTCAAAGGCCTTTACAATCTTGTCGCCAAGCCCGTTGTCCTCGATGAGTTTTCTCGCGGTCTTGTCATACAGGATGGTGGCGTCAAGCCGGCCTTTGGCCAGCTTCCGAAGATTCAGCAGGTCCGATCTCACTTCAACCTTGGCGATCCGGTCATTGTTGGTAAAAAAGTCCCCATACCCGTAATCGAAGACAACGCCCACGGTTTCTCCGTTTACCAGTTCTTCCTTTCGGGTGGCTGAAAGCGGGTTGTCGCGGTTGTGATAATAGGCCGACAAGGCAGTGAAAAGGGGCGTCTTCCCGAAAAGATAGAGATCCTCATTCGAGCGCTCCCTGGGCACATTGAAGGCCCCCAATATGGCGCCGTCCCGGACATCCTGCAGCAGACGATTATAGGGTCCCACCTGGAATACAACCGCGATCCCCACCGCCTTATACGCCGCACGGACAATCTCATTCGACATCCCGGTGCCGTCCTGGTTGGCATAAGGAACCCAGTCATTCTCAGCGCCGAGGGTGATGGTTTCAGCGGAACTGGCCGCAGCTCCCCCCAAAAGGCATAGTATGATCAACCCCCATCGAATCATGGTCAACCTCATGAGGCGCAAGGCCCAAGGTTCTTTATCCGCATGCTGAAAAGCGGGATTGGGCCCAGCGCCGCTGACCCGCTTATGAGCTTATCAGCCATCAGCCAAAACCCCTGTCAGCTCACCTTGAACTTGGACACCTCGTCCTGCAGGCCCCTTGCCGCCTCATTCAATTGTTCAATGGCGGCATAGGTCTCACGCAGGGAATCCATGGTTTCCTGCATCTCTTCACTTAAATGGATCATGGATTGATTAATCTTCTGGGCGTTTTCCGACTGCTGCCCCATGGCCACGTTGACATTCTCGAAATTCGGGGACAGGGTCTGGACCTGTTCGATGATCCGGGCCAATTGGACGCTGATCCTTCCCACATCTTCGGCACTGCGGTTGACCTCGGCAATGAATTTGTCCATCTCCATGACGCCCGCGGATACGGCCGACTGCATCTCCTGAACCATCTGGTCGATATCGAGGGTGGCCACGGCGGTCTGGTCGGCCAGTCTGCGGATCTCCCGGGCCACCACGTTGAATCCCCTTCCATATTCTCCGGCCTTCTCCGCCTCGATAGCCGCATTAAGGGAGAGGAGATTGGTCTGATCCGCAACCTTGGTAATGGTGGTGACCACATTGGTGATGTTCTCCGCCTTTTCATTAATGGTCTCCAGCCGGCCCGAAATGGACCTGGAGGCCGTTTCCATATTGCGCATGGCCGCCTCCATGCGGGCCAGGTCTGTCTGGCCCTTGGTGGCAAAACCGGCCGTCTCCTGGGACATGGAGGCCACCTGCTCCACTGTCACCACCAACTGCTCGGCGACTTCCGAAATCTGTTCCACCGAGGTCACCATCCGGTTGGTGGATGCCACCTGGTTGGCCATGGTCGTCTCCTGCTCCTTGGCCGTGGCAGCCAATTCGGTGGAAGAGGAGGTGACTTGGATCCCGGACCGCTGGACCTGGCCGACAACCTGTCGAAACGAATCGGCCATGCCGTCGATGGCCCGTAGGAGTTTGCCGATCTCATCATTGGATGTGGCGGTGATGCGGACCCCAAGGTTGAAATTGGAGAGTTGACGCGCCGCTTCGGAAACCGCCTTCAACGGCTTAAGGACCAATGCCCTCAGAAAAAAGATTAAGGAAATCACAAGGGTCATAAGGATCACAAAGACGCCGATCGTCTGGCTGACAATGGCGCGGTCGAGTTCCGACCGGGCGGCGTTTTCAAAGGCCTCTGCCTCCCGGGAGGCACTCGTTTTCAGCGCGATAATCCGGTCTTTCAATATGGCGTCGGTGTAGTAGACATGAAAACTTCCGATTTTCTTTTTATTGTGCATGCAATCCACGGAAACCGAGAGGGCCTCGTTCAGTTTCAGATCGCCGGGAAGCGCGTCCCCTATGCTGATTCCGGGCGCTCTCCAGGCAGCGGCAAAAGGCTTTCCCTTTTCATCCAGGACCTGTATGGCGACGATTTCCCGGTAATTCATAAAGGGCCGCAAAGACTGCTTCATGCCGTCCTGATCGAGATTGTACAGATAGGTGGCGCCGACGCCGCTCAGGATCTCCGCATTGAACCGGACATTCTGGTGGAGGGAGTCCTTTTCCTGGGTCGCCCGCATATCGATAAACTCATTCAATTCCGTCAGGATCTGCCTGGTGAAGGTGCCCACCATGTTTATTTCGAACTTGATCAGCACAAATCCGCCCAGCAGCACCAGGGTGCACACGATGCCGCAGGCAGCCGCCACTATCTTGGTTATAATGCTCCAATCACGCATGACCATCGCTCCGTCGAATTCCGGATTTCAATTTCGAGTCAGGGGGTTATATATTGCTTGACGATCTCATCATAGCGGCCTGTCGCCCGCAGTTGTTTCAGGCCCTCGTTAAAATCGTCCCTCACCGTTTCATCTATGAAGGCGACGCTGAAGGTGGTGGGTGGAAAAATATACCAGATATCGATATCCTGGGACGTATCCACCACGGTATTGTGGTTCCGATGGTGATAAAAGATATTTTTGTCGAGGACAACGGCGTCCACCCGATTGGTGTACAGGAGATTGATCTGGATCTCCTGCTTGGCGATTTCCTTGTATTGATCATTCTGCTCGGCCATGGCGGCGAATTCCTTCCCCAAATAGAGGGTGGCGTCTTGAAATGCAAGCACGCTCTTGTCCTTAAGGTCGGCGATCTCATCCACACGGAAGCCGTTTTTTTTCAGGGTGACAACGATATTCTGACAAACCAGGTGCCCATCCGAATAAAAGGCCTCGATGCCGGAATCCGGATTAATGGTCAATGCGCCGTCCACGTCGCGATTCATCAGCTCTCTTCTGACTCGCGCAAAGGGCACATATTTGGGTTTCACGGCATAGCCTTTGATCTTGAGCGCCTCGCGCACGATATCCATCTCGATTCCCGAATCTGTTTCCGGGATGTTATAGGGGGGCAGGGCCAGTCCGACAGCCATTGTCAGCTCTTTCCGGTCGGACCAGGAAGGCGCGACATCAACGGATAGGAAGCAGACTGCGGCAAGAACACCGCATGCAAGCCATCGAATATTGAATATTGAAAAATAAAAAGTGAATGTTGAAAAATTAGAAACCTGAAATCTTGACCATAGGTTCGACATTCGACCTCCTGATAAGGCATAAGACATCAGGCGCCAGCCAAAGGCGTCAGGGTCTTATCTCTTAGATTTCTGTCGCAAAAAGCACAAAATTTTTCTGTCTCTTTGTGGCTCTGTGGCTCTGTGTGAGACATCTTGGGTCCCGGCTGTGCCGGCTCAGCTCACCTTGAATCGCGATACCTGGTTTTGGAGCCCTCTGGCCGCATCATTCAGTTGCTCAATAGCGGAAAACGACTCGTGCAATGATTCGGTCACCATCTGTATCTCTTCGCTTAGACTCGTTATGGAGCTATTGATCTTTTGGGCGTTCTCAGACTGTCTTCCCATGGCCACATTGACATTTTCGAAATCAGGAGACAGGGCCTGGACCTGTTCGATGATCCGGGCCAACTGGACGCTGATCCTTCCCACATCTTCCGCACTGCGATTGACTTCGGCGATGAACTTGTCCATCTCCATGACGCCGGCGGATACGGCCGATTGCATCTCCTGGACCATCTTGTCGATGTCGAGGGTGGCCACCGCGGTCTGATCCGCTAATCTCCGTATCTCCCGGGCCACCACGTTGAATCCCCTTCCATACTCTCCGGCCTTTTCCGCTTCGATGGCCGCATTGAGGGAGAGGAGATTGGTCTGATCCGCGACCTTGGTAATGGTGGTGACCACGTTGGTGATGTTCTCCGCCTTTTCATTGATGGTCTCCAATCGGCCTGAAATAGACCTGGAGGCCGTCTCCATATGCTGCATGGCCGCCTCCATGCGGGCCAGGTCTGTCTGACCCTTGGTCGCAAAACCGGCAGTATCCTGAGACTTGGAGGCGACCTGCTCCATGGTCTCTACCAACCGGGCGGCAACCTCGGAGATCTCTTTTATGGACCTGACCACCTTATTGGTGGATGCCACCTGATTGGCCATGGTGGTCTCCTGTTCCTTGGCCGTCGCCGCCAGTTGCGTGGAAGAAGAGGTGACCTGAATCCCGGAACGCTGGACCTGCCCCACCAGGGCATTGAGATTTTCCGTCATCGTCTTGATGGAACTGAGGAGGTGTCCTGTTTCATCGTCAGTCCTGCGCCTGCCGTCAGGATCATCTGCAGCCGCCAGGGATCTGACTGCGGCAGCGGCCGCCGAGAGATCCCCCTTGGCGATTTTCCTTGATATGGACGTGATCTGGATGAGGCGTCTGGTGATCCTGTTCCCGAAAAACAGGGCTATTCCGACGATGGGAATAAGCACGGCAAGTCCGCTCAGGATCATCACCCACAGCATGTGAGACATGGAGGCTTCAACCTTCTGCCTCGCATCATAATAATCCTCTTCGTATGCGCCGGCCCCGATTACCCAGTCCCAGGGTTCAAAATAGGTGACGGCGACAACCTTCCATCTGTCTTTGTCCTCCCCGATGTTCCGCCATGGATACCGCTCAAATACCACCTCGTTTCCTTTCAGCGCCGTCGCCTTATTTATGATATCCTGAATATAATAACGGCCGTTTGCGTCTTTGGAATCCCAGATATTCTCGCCGTCCCGTTCGCCGTCCTTTGAAATGATATAATGTCCCCTGTGGTGGGGGAATCGGCCGCCGAGGACATATACATACCCCGTCTTCCCCACCTTCATGTTCAAAATGACCTGTCGCAGGCTGTCGGGGATCTTATCGGGTATCCCTGTAAACAGCATCCCTATAATTTTCCCGGTTTTATCGCTGATCGGCTTGAAACCGGAGACATACCACCGCTTGTTTATTTCAGCCAGGCCCTTGTATGTCTTCCCCTGAAGCACGGTTGAAACCACGGGGACCGAAATGCCCTGGGTCGTTGCGGGAATGTAGCTTCCGGTGGCGCGATGCCCATCCTGAGTGGGCAGGGTGGTTGCCACCTGAATCATATCTCCCTTTTCATTCATCCGCTGAAAGATGGCATAGTCTCCTCCGAATTTCATCTTGGCATCGTCAATAACAGGGGTCGATTCATCCAATCTTTCATTTTGTCCCAGCCAGGTGACCCCGTCGATAAGCATTTTGGGAAGAGACACTTTTTTTTCTTCACCCGTAAACTGATTCACTGCGGTCCATGAGACCTCTTCAAAACCCAAGGAGAGCCCTCCGAGGGCCGAAAAAAAGGAATCCCCATCCTCGAGGCGCCGGTCCACATCCTTCTGTATCATATGGCTCGTGACCTGGCAGGTATCCCTGATGGCTATCGCAATCCCTTTCATGCTGTCACGTGCAAGAAGATCCAGTTCCCCTTCGATTTTGTGTGTGACGCTGCTTTTTTCCATGAATGTCAAAACAAACATGGCCAGGACCGGCAGGATGGCCGCCAGGACCGGGAGGCCGATGACCTTGTGCCTGAGCATTAATCTCATGTCGTTTCCCTTCCACACGTCATTCGGTTACCCTGAAGCGGGCAACCGCATCTTGGAGGATCTGGGCCGCGTCCCTCAGGTACTCGGCCGAAAGATTGAATTCCCTCAGCGCCTTCAGTGTATGCTGGGCCGTCAGGTTCAACTGTTCCATGGTCTCGCTGATTCGGCCTGCGCTCCGGGATTGGGTTTCCATCCCTTCATTGACCGATTCGAAACGGGGGGGGAGAGACCGGACCCTTTCCATGATCCCATCCAATTGCCTTCCGATCTTGTTGATGTCGCTGACCGCGACACGCACGTCTTCGGAAAAGGTTTCCATTTCAGCGGCCCCGTCCGATACGGATGCCTCCATCCTCTTGACCATATCCTCGATGTCCAGCACGGCTACGGAGGTCTGGTCCGCCAACCTGCGGATTTCCCTTGCCACCACAGAGAATCCAAGGCCGTATTCCCCGGCCTTTTCAGCCTCGATCGCCGCATTGAGTGAGAGAAGGTTGGTCTGATCCGCGACCCTTGTCATGGTAGATACAATCGTACTGATATTTAATGTGTTTTCTTTGATTTCCTCCAGTTTTGCCGAAACCGATTCAGATCCCTTGAGCACGCCTTGCATCGATTGTTCCATCCCTTCCAGGCCCTTCTGACCCGCTTCGGCCAGACCTGCCGTCTCAGTCGCAGACGTTGTCACCTCATTGACGGTGTTCGCCAGCGTGCTTGCGGTGGCGGAAATCTGCTTGGAGGAAACGCTGACCTGATGCGTGGCCGCGGCCTGCTCGCTGACAGTGGCCTCCATCTGCTTTGAGGAGGCGGCGATCTGTGCCGAGGATGAACTGACCTGGGTTCCGGATCGCTGGACCTGTCCGAAAAGGGCGGTGAGGTCTCTATTCATTCCCTGGAACGCGGCCAACAGCTGTCCGGTTTCATCCTTGTCTGATCGGTTTTTGGCCTCGATTGCGGCCAGAGACCCCGACGCACCGGCGAGATTGCCTGCTGCAATCTCCTGGGCCACATCGGTCAATCTGCTGATGGGATTGCAGATACGTCTCACCATGAAGAATGCAATGAGCAGATAAAGAACCACCTGGATCGAGATAATGATGAGTGACGTGACCATATTGGCCCGATTAAGTTCGTTGATATGGGCGTAGAGTTCGTCATGGGGCGCCAGGATGCCGAGGGCGGTCCCGGTGGAAGAGACCGTATACACCAGGAAAAACTCCTTCCCTTGGAGTGTGGCCAGGGTGGCGATCACCTCTCCCGGACGGACGTTCTTGATCTCCTCGATCTTTTCTCCCCAGCCGAGATCGGCGATATTCTTCAAGACCTTGGAGGGATCAGAAGGAAAAGAGATGAGGAGACCGCTGGACACGTCCACGGCAAATGGCAAGGCATTGGGGGTGACGGTCATCCTGGCCACCATGTCTTTCAATCCCTCCAGACTGAAGTCAACCGTAGAGAGCCCTATCACTTTACCCTCCAGGTCATGCATCAGGGCATCCACCGTAATCATGAGGGCCTTGGTTGCGGCCTCGTCAAAATAGGGATCTGTCCAGTAAATCCTGGAAGGTCTTTGCTGGGACCGGTTCCAGTCCTCCGGGATGGCAAGGAGATACCATGCCTGTCGATGATAGTCATACGCCTCCGTATTCAGATCCCAGGTGAAGAAAACCTGGTCGTTTTCCCGATAAACATAGGCCCCGAAACGTTCTCTTTCTTCAAACAGGGCATGGGGTTCGTACCAGAGACCGCCTCCGATCGCCTTCGGGACCTTCTTGAAGGTGTTGATAAGGTATCCCTTGATTTGTTCCGTGATATCCTGTGCCGTGGCCTTATGAATCGCATAAAAGGCCTCTCCTGTAGTGGCAAGGGCATCCGCGGTTCTCTCCATAAGGAGCATGGCGGATTCGATCTCCCCGGCATTTTTCCCCACAATCGCCTTGATATGGTCTTCGGTTTCAACCTGAAGTCTGTTCCCGATCACCCGGGCATTATAGGTCAACACGATATAGCCCAGGAGGGACGAGAGCGTGATAATGCCAACCATCAGAAGAATCTTCAGCCGTAACGTAAACCTCATGCCCCAGCCTCCGGGCCCTGGACGGGATTGGTGGGCGCCCCATCGATCGATTTAAAAGGGTGTCTGACAACGAAATGACTGCGTACCTAAGAATGCATCTCCCTGGAATGTATATAACACTATGTTGAAGGATGCAACCGTTTCAAACCGGCGTCTGGGAACAGCGTGTTGCCCCTGAACGCATGCGCGGGAAGGTTCTGAACAGTCAACAATGAGCCATAACCAAAAAAAGTATGGACTTTAGGTGCAAAATCGTTTAAAAATAATACGATTTTTCTTCACAGAGCTTGATTTATACGGTGACACCACCGACTGCGGCAGATGGACCTGCAAGACATGCCTGGGCCGGATATCCGGACGAGGTTCAATATGGATCCATGGAAAGAAAAGGAGACAGGGCACAAAAAGAGATCCGAACCCCGAAAGATTCTCACGGACTACTACAGCGTGGAGTTCGCCGTCAGCCGTGAACTCCCTGTCCACCAGTTCAGAGTGCGGGATATGTCGCCATGGGGCCTCGGCATTCTGGTAAATGAGACCTCCGCTGCGCTGAAGTACCTCAATGAGGGCGATGTATTGGAGATGAAATACAATCCGGGGAACGCCTCAGGTTCGGCCGAACACCTGAAGACGAAGATCGAACATATTACACGGCTGGACCAAGGCCCGTTCAAAGGACATTACCTGGTGGGCCTTCTGATCCTGGAGAGAAACGGCGGCTGAAAGGGGTAACGCGGGTTCTCTCTCGATCGGACAGCGGGTTCCGGTTCAGAGAAGCGGTCCCACAAGATGGGACGCATTCTCGACAAATCGTTGAATTGCCGGCCGTTTTCGCCACTCAGCCAAATCCACGACCTCCCCATCCGCCATATATCCGGCCTGCATGGCATGCACCCTCTCTGTAAACTCAGCGTCGTAGACGAACAGTGAGATTTCGAAATCGAGCCACAGACTGCGCATGTCCAGATTGACCGAGCCGAATACGGAGAACTCCCGGTCCACGGTAATCGATTTGGTATGCAACAACCCTCCTTTGAACCCTATCATCCGGACGCCTGCCGAGAGGAGATCATCGTAAAGCGACCGGCCGGCATAATACGCAAGCCGTGAATCCAATCTTGAGGGGACCACAATTGTGACCTCGACGCCCCGGTGGGCCGCAGAGATCAGGGCCGTATGGACCGTGTCGTCCGGCACAAAATAAGGGGTGGTGATCACCAGTTCCCTGCGGGCCGAGTAGATGGCGCTAAGCAGCAACTGGCGGATGGCATCGGGCTTGAATCCGGGGCCCGAAGGGACCACCTGCACCGTGGACGGTCCCCTCGACGATACCGGGCCCACATCGCTGGTGGTCTCAAGGTCTTCAAGGCCCTCGCCGGTATCCAGCTCCCAGCCCTCAATGAATATCCCTGCCAGGGCCTCGACCCCGGGGCCCTCCATCCGCACCATGGCGTCGATCCACTGTCCCACCCCCTCGTCCTGCTTGAAGAAACGAGGGTCCACCAGATTCTGGCTGCCGGTATAGGCGATTTCTCCGTCGATAACAATGATTTTCCGGTGATTTCTAAGATCGGCCCGGGTCGTCAGGAGTTGTAAAGGGCCTACCGGGAGAGAGGCGGCCACGTGGACGCCGGCATCCCGAAGCTGTCGGGAGAGCCCGCTTTTGAGGAATCCTTTGCTTCCGACGGCGTCCACTAGAACACGACAAACCACTCCGCGCGCTGCGGCCCGGATCAGTGCCTCTCCCACCTCATCCGCCATTCCGCCCATGTGCCAGATATAGAATTCAAGATGGCATGTCCGCCCGGCCTGATCCAGGTCAGCAATAATGGACGCGAAGACCGTCTTGAAGTCATCCATCAGTCTGAGCCGGTTCCCCTGCATGGGAGGAAATCCCACCAGTGTTTTCGCATGGTACTGGAGGGAGGCCGCCGTTGAATCCTCAGGCCACGGGAGATGCGAGATCCTCGCCCGGAGGTCCTCCTGCCACTTGCTGTAGACCCCGTGGATGGCGGTGGCGCGCTTCGCATACTTGCGGCCCAATCGGTTCTCCCCGATGAGCAGGTACGTCACAGCCCCCACAAAGGGGATGCTGAAGATCACCGCAAGCCATGCCAGGGAGACGCCGACCGGAAGACGTCTCATGATCACGCGAATGGAAAGGGCGATAACAATCACCCAGTGGACAACAGAGATCAAAGAGGTCGTCAATGTGAGATTCTGGATCATGGAGCGCCCAATTTTTTGTCAGGGGAATAGAGATTCAGAATATATAATCCGACAGGCTGCTTTTCACCTCCATGTTGGGATAGCGCAGCCTGTAAAAAGTCTTGCCTGCCGCCCGGTGTTCCCGTTCAATGGTCAGGTAGCCGGCCTGAAAGACAAGGTGTTCGGGTTCGGCGAAGTCCACCTCAAATGCTTCGATAATGGATTCCGATGCCTCAATGTTATCCGAGGCGGGTTTCCAAGTCAATGCACAACCATTTAGCAATCCTTTGGCTGCATAGGACCTATTCTGTGGAAGCGGCCTTCAAACCGCGATCGCACCGATGAACGGGAAGCTGATCCCAACAGGGTCCAATTACCTGGCGCTATGGCAGCAAAGAGAGCCAGTGGTGTGCACTGATGATCAATATTTTTGACCGGTTATTCGAAACAACCTTGTGGATGCCGTTCCTATTGCTAAGCTGGATCGCAGGGATTAACTGAATATTGTCAAGGCCAAATTTGGTCATAGCCTGATTTTGTCAGCCGATTCAGTGGACGCCCCCCCACCCAACCTGAGTAAAGAAAGGGATCATTTCCGGTTCACCACGTAGATCCCGATGCTCACCAGTACCAGCGACAGGGTCAGCCGCAGCGTCAGGGGCTCCTGGAGAAAGAGGGCCCCCGACAGGGTGGCGAACACCGGCGTCAGAAAGGTGAAGGACGAGAGCCTGCTGACCGGGTAGTCATGGACCAGGGAGAACCAGACCAGGTAGCTGATAAAGGCGATGACGATCCCCTGAAAGAGGACGGACGAGATAATGAGCGCGTCGAGATGATGGACCGGGGTCTCCCTGAACAGGGCGCTCAGGAGAAAGAGGATGGGGATGGAGAAGAGGGTCTGGTAAAAGAGGGTATGATGCGGTGATACCCGTCCCACCAGCCGCCGCTTGATCCAGATGGTGGTGGCGGCCCAGAGCATGGCCGCAGCCAGGGCCAGCATATCGCCTGCCAGTCCTGTGAGGGACGGAAGGCCCAGATGTTTGCTCAAGAGGATTATAATTCCGAAGAATGCCAGGGTCAGGCCGATGGTCTTCTGCAGGGTGATGCGATCCCCTGCCAGAAAATAGTGGGCCCCCACTGCATGAAAAAAGGGGGTGGAATAAAGGAGAATCCATGCCGAAGACACCGATGTATAGAGGAGGGAAGAGAAAAGTGCGGCGAACTCCAGACCAAAGAGGATGCCCACGATCAGCCCGTCCATCAGGCTTCCCGGGAACAGGGGGATCCGTTTTATCCGCATCCAGACCACCAGTCCCATGACGGCGATGACGGACCGGATGCCGGCGCAGAAGATGGGGGCGATTCCCGTATTGCCCACCTTCATGGCCACGGCATTGAAGCCCCATGCCATGCAGAGGAGGGTCAGGAGGATTACTGCCTTGACGTCGAGGGCCTCCCTCTCAGATATTGGGTTCATTCAGACGACCTTTCCAACCTCAAAATATTTGGGAGCAATTTCTATTGAGCACTTTTGAGGACCTTTCTATAATACGAGCCACACCCGATTGCAAGGGTGAATGTGACCCTTTCCCGGTCGAAGCGCAGGGTAGATCCCGCTGCGCCCTCAGGGCAACAGGTTTGGAATCGGGAACTCGGTGCTGGTTATCAGTTGCTCGTTCCTGCTTACTCTTGCCCGTTGGGTCTCACCCTCTCACCCTCTTACCCTCTTACCCTCTTACCCTCTTCCGACTGCGTCTTATGTGTGTGAGAGAACTCGGTATTAACCTGCCAAAGTCGAACACCCTCTTTGTGGCTTTGTGGCTTTGTGTGAGATATTCTGGTTTCGGCTAAGCCGCTTTAGGATTGACAATCCACCCCCAAAAATCAAAAATAACCTGTGAATGCTCAACGCCTGCTGTCAACCTGAAACCCTCTAAACCCTGAACCTCTGACCCTAAACCAGGGGCATGTCGATGCTGCGCCGGATTGTCAAATGGCTGCTGTGGGGTCTGGCGGTCCTCATCTTCATCCTGACCATAGGGGTTGCGGCCCTCTGGATGATGCCCAGGGCCGTTTCCACCGACTGGGCCAAAAAACAGATCGAAATCCGGGCCTCCCGGGCCCTGCATGCCCCGGTGACCATGGACGGCCTTCAATGGACCTGGAAGGAGGGCATTCGAATAGAGGGTCTCCGGGTAGCTGACGATCAGGCCTTCAGCGCTGACCCGATCCTCTCGCTTGACCGGCTCACCCTGCATATCGATCCCGTCCGATTGATGGACAGACTTCTCTATCTGGATCTTCAGATGGAGGGACTCAAGGCCCGCGTGATCCGGGGGCAGGACGGCCGCACCAATCTGGAGGCCTGGCTGGCCCGGATCAGGTCAACCGCGACGCCCCCCCCGGAGACCCGGCCGGCCGAACCCGGGGACTGGCGAAACATGGCCTTGGCCCTCCCCGGAGACCTCAACGCACGGATCCGGCTAGAGCGGAGCGCTATCCTCGTGGAGGACCGGCAGGCAAAGCGTTCCCTCACGATTCGCGACATCGCCCTTCTTCTCAGTGTCCCCTCCCTGGTGCACAAGCCGATCACCATGACCCTCTCTTCAACCCAGGAGATGGATGGAACCCCTCTGCCGCCGGTGGAGCTGTCCCTCTCTGTCGAACACATGGTGGATTCCAAGCCTGCGGTCCGGCTCAACACGGCATCGATCCAGGCCCGATGCAGGCTCCCCGGCCTTGACCTGGCCGTGTCAGGGGGGCTCTCGGACATGGGGATCGAAGGAAAGCTGGATCTGGATCTCGCGGCCCTTATGGAAGCGGCGGGTCCCCTGGCCCCCTCCACTCTCCCTGCCGTGTCCGGAGAGGTGGCTTTTACCGCAAAGGCGCACCTCGGTTCCGGGGACGAAATCGCCTATGATATGACGCTTTCGGGCAGTCGGCTGGCAATTGCGGGAGGCCCCCTCAAGGAACGCCGCGTCGGGCCTGTGGCCCTCCGGTTTTCACAAAAAGGGACCGTGACACCGGAAAAGAAGGAATTGACGATCGCTCAAGGGAAACTCCGGATTCAGGAGAAGACCCGCCTCCAATGGGAGGGCCGGGTGCGCCGGGCGGATACCTCCGGGATTGACGCCGATCTCGCCATCGCCGCCATCGCCATAGACCTGAAAGAGATAGCAGGACTTGCAGGTCCGTTCCTCCCCATGGACGTCACGAGCGGGTGGTCCCCGAAGGAACCTCAGGGGGTCTTTGTCGAGCAGGTGCACCTGAACGGGATCCTCCCTGCCGGGGCGGTCCATGTTGCGGTGAAGGGCCTCAGGGTGGACCTTCCGGGTCTGAGACTGGCCCACGCCGAGAACGGCCTCTCCGCGAAGGGGATGGGCCTCCGCATGTCCGGGGCGGATGTCCGGCTTCAGGACCAATTTCCCCTATCCATCGATATGCGCGCAGATCTTGAGATCCAGGACCTCAGCCTGACAGGGCCCCAACCCGTCCATGTCCACGGATTGAAAGCCACGGACGTCCATGTGACAATGCAAGACCTGGTCCGGTCTTCCAAGGCCCTGCTGGGCGTGTCAGGGACCGTCCATCTCACCGAATCGGTTACCATTGCCCGGATGGACGCCCCGGGCCTTGCCTCCATCCCCGACATGCATCATGATCTGAAGGCCTCCATCCTCATGCAGGACCGCCCCCCATTGATGAAACTGTCTGCCCAAACGGCCGTTGAATCCCCCTCCCCTCGGATCGATCCCATTTCCAAACAACCGATCCAGGGCGGCATGCACCTGGAGGCACAGATCGAGGATCTGGATATTGCGAGCCTCACGCCCCTTATGGCCGACGTGGGAGGAATGGAGGCAGCCATCCGTCTCGGCCAGCTGCTCGATATGCAGATCAAGGGAGAGGCCGCTGCCCTCGGGGCAAAGGCCTTCCGGGCCAACGGACGCGCCAGACTCGATTTGAATGCGGCCGGCGCCCTGATCCCTGCCTCTGTGAGGCCCAAAGGGAGCTTTGCCGGGGCACTGGATGTGGACTGGCGACTTGAGGGCCGGCGGCCCACGCCGGGAGAGCTGAAGACCTTCTCCGACCGGGGGCTCTCTTTGGCCCGTCGCCTCGAGGCCCTGGGCTTCATAAACAGGGTCGAACTAAAGGCCGGCCTCAAGAATGTGGGCCTGGATCTCCACATGAAGGGGGGGGCGTCCCTGTCGGCCCGCGGCATCCGTTCCGTCTCTCCCCTGACCGTCATTGCTTCGTCCGGGCTCCAATCCCTTCTCCTGGAGGGCAACCTGGCCGTTGACGCCATCTCGCAGATCCCCGGTTCAAGGGCCTTCGAACCGCCCCTCTCGGCGACCCTTTCCTTCAGGGCCGATAGCCGGGACCTGTCGTCGCTTCAGATCAGAGAGGCCCTCCATATCGACCCCTTAAGCATCGATCAGGACCTCCATATTTCTCTCAACAGGCTGGGCCGTCTCCTGAATCTGGAGGATCCGCCGACCCTTTCCACCCTTCTGAGGCACCTGGACGGCACCCTCACCGCAGGTCTTCGGACCACCCTGGGTCCGTCTCTGGCCCCCTTCACGCCCGGCCTCGCCCTGACCGGACCCCTCAATGCCGGCCTCGGGGTCGAACTCAACGGGGGAAAGCGGATATCGGCCCGTGTGTCCCTGGAGAGCGCTGGCCTCGATGTGACTGCACAGCAGGCCCACATTCAAGGGCTGACCAGCCATATCCATCTGACCAAGACCTACGGCCTTCAATTTGAGGGGGAAGAGAAGGACAGTCCCGGATCAGGATCTGCGTTGCTCTCCCGGAAGGTCCTCCGTCCCGCAAGGGCTCCAGCGCTGCCATCCGGACCCGGCAATGCCCTGGTCCGCCGGCTGGTGGAAGACCTGGGCGGATCCATGTCCGGGCCCCCTGCCCTCTCGTTTGAATCGGCAACCTTAAAGGGAGGCCCGTTTCCCCTTGAATTGCGCCACGGCCAGATGCAGTTCCGATTGGCCGGGTCCCTCCCTGCCCTGGACCGCTTCCAGTTGGATGCCATGGGAGGGAGCATCCTGGGCGATCTGCGGATCACCCGGCAGGACGATCTATCCCGCCTTGAGATGAACGGGGCCTTTTCAGGCCTGGACGCCCGAACGCTCCTCCCTGAACCGGCCCCGGGGGAAAGGACATCTCCTCATACAGATCCGGACACCCAGGTCTCGGGACAGGTTTCCCTTCGAATGCCTGTTTCCCATGATTCGGTACAGGTCATGAACAACCTGAGCGCGGGCATCCGTCTGACCCACATCGGGTCCAGGACACTGGAGAGGCTTTTGTACGCCATGGATCCCTACGAGGCCAATGAGGGGATCGTCCGGCAGCGGGCCCTCCTCAGGAAGGGGACCCCCGAATGGGTGGACGTGCAGATACGCCATGGAAACCTCTCCCTCGCCGGATCCGTAGCCGCAATGGGGACCAGTATCCCCCTTCCTGCGGTGGAACGACTCAATCTGACCAACCTGCCGATCCACGCCAGACTCCAGAAAATCCTGGGCAGGCTGGGTCCGGTGGAGAAGGGGTTGAAGACCCTGTCTGCCGATAGTATACTGATTGGAAAGGATTCAGACATTCGGTTTGTGGGGAATGGGCGGTGATGCTGGATACTGGATACTGGATGCTGGATAGGCTGCTCTATTGTGTTTCTTGGGCTCAAAAACGCCATACGCCATCCACGAGTCGCCATGCGCTATGATGTCGATCGACAACCAATAACTGCTTTACCCCTCGAGCTTTCAGCTTTCAGCTTTGAGCTTTGAGCTTTCAGCTCATTACCCCTTCGCCTGAAGCCTAACGCCTAACCCTGGAGACCCCATCATGAAAAACATATATTGCCTCGCACTCCTCCCCCTGGTCCTCTTCGGCTGCACCCTGGCCAAGGTGGACGTCAATGTGGTGAGCGAACGGACGGCCCTCGAAAACCAGGTCCTGGGATCCTATAATGCATTGACCCAGGACGTGCTCTTAGTGGCCTCGGTCAGAGGGGTGGACCCCTTGGGCGCCATCAAGACCCCGCCCAAAAAGAGCCGGGAGCAGCAGAACGCGGTGGAGGCCGTGGAGACCCTGGCCTTCCACGAAGATGATGTGGACGCCTTCAAACGGCTGGGCTGGGTGGGAGAAGACACCCAGGGTCGTCTGGCCCCCTTTCCCCTGCAGAAGGAGAAGGTCCCGGATAATCTTCAGGCCTTTGCATCCCGGTACACCCAGCCTGAATTCGACGCGGTGGTGGCCCAGGTCAATAAGGCCCGGGACACGGTCATGCAGCGGGTGGTGGACACCAACCCGGATTTGACCGAAAAGGATCTGCCCCGGGTCCGGAGCATCTTTGCCCGAATGAACCGGGAAAACGCCCTTTCGGGCGAAAAGATACAGCAGGAGAACGGGAAGTGGACGGTGAAGCAATAAAGGCGCCGGGCTCGAGGCATGAGGCGCAAATCCCTCAATCCCTCAATCCCTCAATTCACAACTCATGTTTTCTGACAGGGATACTGCTCCTGGTCATCGTTCTTTTGTCCGCCTGCACGATTCCGGGATTTTCCCGCTTGCCGGGTGAAACGAAACCCCCTGCGGGTCCGCCCCTGTCCGACCCTTTTGCGCAGCAGGGGACCCAACGGAGCGGCCCGAGGCTCCTGCCCATCCACCGGCCGGTCCAGATCACCTTTGAAGCCGATCCGGTCCTCTATGCGGCCCTGTCCGGCAACGGGCAAAGGCTGGTCTATGTCACGGAAGAGAACGGCCAATCCTCCCTCTGGCTCAGAAACCTGGGGCCGTCTGCCGTTGAACTGCCGCAAAGGCGGGTTCAGGGGGTGGGGAGAATCACGTCCCCTGCCATCTCCCAAGACGGTCAGAAGATCGCCTTTGCGGCCACGGGCCACGATGCCAAGGGAGACATCTATCTCCTGATCCCGGACCAGGGAGATGGCCCCCCCAAGCGGCTCACAGGACGGGAGACCCAGGACGGGGCCCCCGCCTTTTCACCCGATGGAAACACCCTCTATTTTCATCTTTCCCGGACCGGAGAGACAGGGCGACGCCTGGCTGCCCTTGACCTGAGGGAGGCCTCGCCCTCACCCCAGCTGTTGGATACGGGGGCCGACGGGGCCTTCCCCGCGGTCTCTCCGGACGGCCACGCCTGCGCCTTTGTCTCGGGCCGGCATGATCCGGGCGGGGATATCTTTGTGCTCGATCTCCCCAGCGGCCGCGTGACGCCTGTGACCCGAGGCCCGGCCCTGGACCTCTATCCATCCTGGTCCCCCGACGGCCGGTACATCTATTTTTCCCGGTTTGCCGTGGATGCCACCGGCGACCGAAAAGTGACGCCCGAAGACCCTGCCGTCATCTGTCGAGTGGAGGTCACAGGTTCAAACCCGCTGGTCTATCCCCTGACCTCTGAGGCCTTTTCAGCCTATCAGCCCATGGTTGCGCCTTCCGGGATCTTTTTCCTGTCGAGCCTTCGAGGGACCTCCAATCTCCGGCGTCTGCCAATGGACGGGATGATCCCCCTTCAGAAGGATGCAAAGGCCCAGATGGCCCTTGCCCGAACCTTTGCCGACCGCCGACCCGGGGACGACCGTCTGACCGTTCTGGCCTGTTACAAGGCCATGGAGGGGTTTCCGGCCCAGGACAGGATCAGGGCACAGGCCGCCTATGAGATGGGAAAGGTCTGTCAACGGATGGGGCGGCCCGATGATGCAGACCGGGCCTATTCTCTGGTGATCTCTTCCTTCAATACGTCCGGTCCCGAGGCCGCCCTTGCCCGCATCCGTCTGGAGGGGATACGGGGGCGAAAGGCATGGGAGGCCGCGGTAACAGATACGGCAAAAGCGGCGGCCGTTCAGCAGGCCCTTGACCGCATCGGGTCCCCGGAGAAACCCGGAGACCTTCCAAGCCCCGGGCTCTCCGATCAGGACCTGGCCCGTATTCGGGCCCGCAGTCTTCTGGAGGAGGCCCGGCTCTTGAGCGACCTCAGCACGGATCCGGAATCGCTCCTTCGTGCCCTGAAGCTCCTGGACCGGGTGGCTCACATGACGGACATCGGGAACTCCACCAAAGGAGAGGCCCTTTTTCTCCAGGCCCGGATAACCGGCCGTATCGGGAGGCCCGGCCAGGTCATGCCCGCATTTCAGAGGGTCATCGACGAGGCCCCTGAATCCCTCTGGGCCGACCGATCCGTGGCGGCGATGATCGACACCACCCTGTCGGATCCGGCCCTCACAACGGACGAGGCGAGGATCGAGGCCCTCAACAAGCTGGCCGGCGACTATCGAACGACCCTTCCCAAGACGGCCATGGGGGCCTTCAACCGGATGGGGGATATCGCCTTTGACCGGGGAGACTGGAGACAGGCCAAGACCTGGTATCGGCAGGTCCTGACCGGGTTTCCCCAGTCAGGAGAGACCGCCACCCAGACGGCCGCGGCCCGGCTCGCCCTGGCCGAGATCCTGTATCAAGAGGAGCTGTTCCGGGAGGCCCTCGATCTCTATGCAACGGAAATGGACCTTCGACCCGACGAAGACCGGCTCTACCGCCTGGCCCGCGCCGCCTATGTGCAGAAATCCCTGGCCGCGGCCGATTATCTCTTTTTGCTGGGCGAGGTCCCGGGGGCCCAGGCCATCTATGCGGAACTGATCCGCGAAGACCCCTCCCTGATCAGGGGACACCGGGGGTATATCAAGTGCGCGGCCGCCAAACAGGAGATGGGATCCACCCTCACCCTCTATCGCAGCCGGCTGCAACAGGCCCCGGATGACCCGGTCCGCCTCTACGCCGCCGGGCTTTGTCTTACCTATCTGGATGGAAAGACGCCCCTCGATGAGGCCCGCGGCCTGATCCAACAGGCTATCCAGCGGGAGGGACAGACCGCCTATTTTCACCAGACCCTGGGGTATATCTTTGAGGTGATGGAGACGGTTCACCACCAGCCGGGGTATCTGGAAAAGGCCCTCGAAGCGTACCAGAAGGCCTATTTCCTCAACCGGCCCGAAGAGGACCCCCGTAACGGGGCCGATCTGGCCCTCAACCTGGGGAATATCCATTTTCTGCTGGGCCAGTATGGAAAGGCCCTGGAGCGCTACCTGGAACGCCTCGATGCGGATGTTCCCTTTGATCAACCGGACACGGAAATCCTCTTTTACCGCCGCTTAGGGGCCGCGGCCTTCCAGGTGCGGGACCCTGAGCGGCCCATCACGGCCTTTCAGAAGGCCATCGCCCTCATCGATCAACGGATCGACCCCAAACGCCCTTCAAAGGTCATGGGAAAGATCAACGACGCCGTCCGCGACCGGGTCCTGACCCCGGCCCTGAAACGACCCGATACGGCCCAGGCCGCCGAGGCACTGGCCCAGAGACAGGCCGACATCCAACAGCGGCTCTTTCAGGCCACGACCCAGACCTTCGGCCCCCCGCCCGACCCCCGGTGGCAGGGTTACAGGGATGCACTGGAACCGATCCTAAAGGATCAGGAAGCGCTCATTGCCGAGATCGCGCCCCTGATCCAGGGCAAGCCCGAGGAAACCGTCCAGAACCTCCGCTACATGCTCCTTAAAGCAAGGGAGGCCCTCGGGTTTCCCATGTCAATGGTCCAGCTCAAGGCCGAGATGCTGGACCGTCTCGGCCTGGCCTTTCAGGAGGCGGAACGATGGCCTGAGGCCCGGGCCGCCTTTGAAGCGGCCTTTGCGCTCAACAAGGCCCTGGGCCAGGTCCGGAACCTGGCGGCCAACCGGCGCTCGGTTGCCTACAGCGCCTACATGACCGCAGGGGATCTCACCGGAGCGGCCCGAATCGAGATGCTTCAAGAGGCGGCCCGAGACTTTGAACAGGTACCGGGGCTGCTTGAGGAGCACGGCGCGGCGGAAATCAAGAAGGGCACCGCATCCCGGCCCGGCCAGGCCCTCATGAACCTTTCCCTGGACGTGGCCTTTGACAAGACAGACGCATCCAGGGCCGTATACGGGTTCAGCCCTGAGCAGGAGCGGCGGCTGGCCCAGGCCTTCCTCTCCCGCATCGAGACCGAGCTGGGGGTCTTGTCTTCAGCAGAAGAGGCGCTGGCCGCGCAACTGGCGGCCTACCCCGCGGAACAGCCGGTGGCCGAGGGAGACCTGTACGGTCTATCCCTCCTCTCTCACCGGGGCGGACAGTTGAGCCATGCCCTGCAACAGACTACAGAGGCCTTCCATCGATTTCACCGGTCCGCCCTCATAGCCCTGGAACTCAAAAACCCGGTCAGCGCCGCGCTGAACGTGGAAAACATGGCCGTCGCACTGGCCCGGATACCGGCCCGGGATCCCCAGTATGACCGCTGCCGGGCCGATCTCATGATCGCGGACCGCCGGACGGTCCGGCTCCTCAGGACCTTTTCCGAGGTCCTGGATCCCCTGACCACCCCTGAATACCACAACACCCTCGGGGTCTACCTCCTGGCAAAGATCCCTGGTAGGGACGCGACCTCGCCCCAAGAAGCGGTCCGCCGCACCCACGCCCTGACACGGGCCGGGGCCCATTTCTCCGAGGGGCTCGCCTGGCTGGACCGCGTCAAAGGCCCCAAGGGGAGAAAGACCCTGGCCCTTGAGGCGGCCCTCCACCTCAACATGGCACGAGTGGCCGGAGACCTTCAAGAGGACGTGGAACAGCAGGCGCATCTGGGCAAGGCCCTTGAGATCTCCCGGAGGGGAATCCTCCCCGCGTACCAGTGGCGGGGTCTGGCCGGACTGGGAGACCTGAAGACGGCCCTGTCGGCGCTAAAACGTGTTTCCCTCTTTGAAACCGGTTGCGGCCCGGGGGAGATGGTGCATGCCTTTTCGCCCATGGTCGCTGATCTCATCCGGGAGGGGAAGATCGAAGAGGCCTTCAATTTCCTGGAAAAGATATCCGACATGGAGCGGTTCCATTGCCTGAGACCCTTGATCATAAACCCTCTCACAGGACCTGAAAGGGCGTGGCTCAATCGGGTGGCCCCGAGGCTCATGGCCTTGGAGCGACTGGAAACAGGGCTCGAGACCGCTCCAAAAGAAGACCGGCCCCATCTCCGGCAACGGATCGATCAGGAACGGCAACTCCTCAGGAAGGCCATGGGGGAGCAAAACGATCAGGTCCCGGTCCAGGTGGGTCTGGCCCCATCCGAGGCCCTTCAGGAACAGGTGATGATCCTCCTGGGTCTGGCCGTGAAGGCCCAGGACCTGGCAGAGACCCTTGTCACCCACGACCCTGGTTCCCCTTCCGATGCCCTGAGGAAGGAATACCACGACACCCTGTCGGTCTATGAGGAAAGGTTAAAAAAGCTAAGGACCCGGGCGGCCAGGGAAGGCTGCCGGGGTCTTGCGGCCATGTTCGGGCCGGACCCGGTGGAGGCCATCGATCTCATGGAGAATCTGCCGGCCGGATGGACCTGTATGCGGATCTTCAAGGGGGCCGGAGACGGACCCGCACAGGCCTTCAGGATCACCCCGGACGACATCGCGGTTCAGGAAATAAACCTGGACGATCCGATTCAGGGGCTCGAGGCGGGCAAAACCGTTTGGGTGTGTGAGGATTTGTCGATGCTTCCCGCATCCCTTAACCGGCCCCTGGCCCTGAACGCCACGCACCTGGTGCGATCCGTGGAAAACCGAAGGCCCTTCCGCCGTCGCATCATCGCCCTCTCCTTCGAATCCGCCATCCCCCTCCCCTTTGAGATCACCTCCCTTGGGGCCGGCGCCACCCAAAACCAGATCATGGAGGCCCTGCCCGGGGCCCAGGGACTCCTTCTGGGAGGCCCCTTGTTCACGGCCAATTCAGTCCCCACGAGACCGGGAGAGATCCCGTCTCCCTATCCGGCCATGGGACTGGACAAGGGCCGGACCTTTCCCCTCTCCCGTCTCTCGGGCCGGGTCCCGGATGTCTCGCTGGCCCTTTTGCCGGGGGCCTCTGTTGAGCAGGCCTATTCACTGGGCCACCTCTTCGCCATGCTGGACGTGCCCACCCTCCTGATGCCCCGGCAAGGCCCGTCCGACCTGACGATGACAGGCCCTTTTTTTGCGGCATATGCCGAGGCCCCTGCCTTTGAGGCGCTGATGGCTGCCCAGCAGGAGACCGGCGGCAGAGGGGAATGGATCTCTTTGGGCTACTGGGGCATGACAGAGGCCGAGGCCCTGGCGCTGGCCAAAAAGCGCTTCAAGGAATATGTCACGGACGGGGTCCAGGCATTCAAGGGAAAAGCGCCCCTCAGGGCCATGGTGTCTTTTGACAAGGCCTTGAATGTGGCCCTTCAGACAAAGGATTTGAAATCCTATATCCCCCAGCTCTACACCTATGCACGGGAAAGCGCTTTTGCCGCGGGCCGGTACAGGGACGCAGAGACCTATGCACAGGCCCTGGCCGGGATGATGGTCCGGGAAAAACCCGATACCCCGGAACATGCGGATGCCCTGATCCGGCTGGGCCTGGTCCGGGCCCGCATGGAGAAATACGATCAGGCCATCCCGGTCCTGGAGCAAGGGGCCGAGATCATGGCCGATCTGGAGCTGGGCGCCCCCCAGGTGGCGGCCCTCACCGACCTGGGCGTGGTCCTGGAGAACGCCACCGACTATGATCGGGCATTGGAGCAGTTCCAGTCGGCGGCCGCCCTCAGCAGGGACATGGACAAGGACGAACTCCTGGCCCGGCAGCACATGCGCATGGGCCGGATATATGATCTGCGGCTGAGTCAATATGCCGGGGCCAAACAGCACTATATGGCGGCCTATGACCTCTATGAGGCACTGGAACAAAAGGCCTGGATGGCCCAGGCCCTGTTGGACACGGGCCGGTGCGATCGTCTTCTCGGGAATTTCGGGGATGCCTCGGATCGCTACCAAAAGGCCCTGACCCTCCTGGAACCGGGAGAGGCGGATCAGCGCATCAGGGCCAATATCCGGATGGAGCAGGCCAACAATGACTGGTTTCAGGCCCGATACCAGCATGCCTTCGAGGGGCAGAGGGAGGTGCTGGTGAAGGCCCGGGAAAACCAGTGGGACCTGGAGCAGGTCAACGCCCTCAATACCGCAGGGCTCATCTGGTGGACCCTGGGCGATCACGATCGGGCCCTGCGGGAACTGGCAGACGCCCTGAAACTGGCAAAGAAATTGAAGGCCCGGCAGGACGAGACGGCCACCACCCTCAACAACATGGGACTGGTCTATCGCGATCAGGGGGAGTATGAGAAGGCCCTCCACATACTGGACCAGGCCTTGCAGATCGACCGAAAGATCCGCTCCAAATGGGCCGTTGCCTATGACCTCAAGAACCAGGCCATGACCTATGTGCGCATGGGAAAGCCGGGGGCGGCCGTCCCCCTGTTTGAGGAGGCCCTTGTCACGGCGGCCCAGATCGGCAACCGGATCAACCAGGCCAAGATCCTGGCCGCGTACGGCGATGCCCTGACGCAATTGGACCGCACTTCAAAGGCCGAAACGGTCTATGGCGAGGCACTGGAACTTTCGAGGGGCATGGCCCTCCGTGAGACCGAATGGCGGGCCCTCTACGGACTGGCCAGACTCCGGATCCGCGAGGGAGACCGGGAAGGGGCCAGGGGCCTCCTTTCCCGGGCCGTGGAGGTCATCGAAGGGGTGCGGTCTGAGATCAGGCTGGAGCAGCTGAGAGACGGATTCATCGGAAACAAGATGGATGTCTATGAGACCCTGGTGGGCCTGTTGGTGGATATGGGGAAAGACACAGAGGCCTTTGAGGTGGCCGAGCGCTCCCGGGCCCGGAACCTCATCGACCTCTTGGGAAACCAGCGACTCAGCCTGCACGGGACCGTCAATCAAAAAATGTATGATCGGGAGAAGGCCCTGAAGTCCCGGATCGGCGAGTATGAGACCCTCCTGGCCCAGGCCCGGGAGGAGAGTGCGCGGGAGGTCTATGCCACGGCCCTGAAACGGGCCAGGGACGATCACCGGGACCTCATGCTGGAGATCCAGATGAAGAACCCGCAGCTGGCCAGCATCGTCTCGGTCCTGCCCCTGACGCTCCGTGAGTTCCGCAATCTGCTGGAGCCCGGCGTGGCGGTCCTGGTCTACTATGTGGTCCCCGACCAGGTCCTCTGCTGGCGGATCACGCGGGACCGGGCCGACCTGTTCCGCACCCCCATCGGCCGCAAGACCCTGAGGGAGACCGTCCTCCATTACCGGCGGATCCTTCAGAACCTGGAACCTGCGGAAGCGGTTTCACAACAACTCCACGCATGGCTCCTGTCCCGGCCCGCAGCGGGACTGGAGGGCGTTCAGGCCGTGGGGATCGTGCCCCATGATGCCCTGCACCACCTCTCCTTTGCCGCCCTCTTTGACGGAAAAGCGTATCTGGCGGACCGGTTCCCCCTCTTCTCCGTCCCCAGCGCCAGCGTGCTCCGGTATACCCTGGAGCGGCGGGCCGAGGAAAAGAATCCCAGGGTCCTGGCAGTGGGCAATCCTGACCTGGAAAACCCTGCCCTGGACCTCCCCTTTGCCGAGAGAGAGGTGGGGGCTATCGGCTGGAACTTCCCCGACATCACGGTCCTCACCGGAAAACGGGCCACCGAGGGGTGGGTGGTGCGCCACATATCGGAATTCGGGATCATCCATCTGGCCTCCCACGGGGAGTTCGATCCCGTCAACCCGCTCTTTTCGGCCGTCAAACTGGCCAGAGACGAAAAGGACGACGGCGATTTGAAGACCTCCGAGATCTTCGGCCTCGATATCCGGGCCGGGCTCGTGGTCCTGAGCGCCTGTCAGACCGGGCTCGGAAGGGTGACCCAGGGGGATGACGTGATCGGCATGAACCGGGCCTTCCTCTATGCCGGGACCCATGCGGTCCTCTCCAGCCTCTGGCGGGTCAGCGACATCTCCACCGCCATCCTGGTCAAGCAGTTCTACCGGGAATACAAGACAAGGCCTACAGCCGAAAGCCTCCAGAAGGCCATGCAGCATGTGAAGCAGCGGTATCCCCACCCCGGCTACTGGGGGGCCTTTGTGCTGGTGGGGGATTATTTCTAGATACTGGATGCGAAGATGCTGGGTACTGGATACTTGATTCTGGATACTGGATGGCTGGATGACCGGGATGGTGGGTTTTCTGATGTCTGACTTCCGACCGTTGAGCTCTGGTCTTTGCTGCCGGTTGTACCGAAAATGAAGGAAGTCCTGCCTGAAAAGGGTTCACTTGACCATATAGGTCACCGCCTTGGGGACCCGGCGAAAGTGGATCTGGCCGTGGCAGCGGTCCGTAAAGGCGCCGGCTTCTTTGAGGGCGTCCACAATGGGATCCAGCCGGTCTTCCGGGACAATGAGGCTGCAAAGCTCACGCACCGGGCTGATTGTTTCCAGGGGTGAATCCGATGGGCGGACATGCCTGAAGCTCTGAGTGGTGCTCCCCCCCGCGCCGGCCCCCATGGCGGCCTTCACCAGCCCCGGCCCGGTCCCCCCGTCGCACAGAAGGTTGATCTCTATAAGCCTTAAAAGGAATCTCTGCTGCCTTCCGGTCGGCCTTTCTATTCCCGTGGCCCGGCGCCGCCATTCGGCCCCTCCTTTCATGTGATCGATCGCGGCAACCACCTGCTCGATGCTGGCCGCACGCTGTTGACCTCCCCTGATGACCTTCATGTTGACCACGGCCTTTTTTACAGGATAGGTGTGAATGAACCCTTTGCCCGGCTGTTCCAGGTTTCCGGCCTCGGCCATCATGGTCAAAAGGCCGTGGACTTCATCCACCGAAGTGAAGACATGGATGATTTCCTTTTCAGCCGGAATGGTGATGCGCAGGAGTCCCATCTTGTCGCGGACCCCTGTACCGATCCCGAAATTGATCGCAGGGACGCAGGTCCCCGTATCCAGAGCGATCCTGGCAACACCCTCTCCCTGGCCTCTCTGCACGATGCAGCAGATCCCGGTGACTGCATGGGGATGGATAGGGATCGGCGTTGCATCAAAGGGTTGAACACTTTCTTCATTGTAGAGGACCTCCCCCGAAGGGACTTCAATCTCTTCACTGGTGACAGTCCCCATTCCCGGAATGGCCAGATGCCCCTTCTCTACTACAAGGTTGAAGAGAGCAGTCTCCATGGTCTCTCCCCCCAGAAATACGACCAGGTCCATCGGATCCGCGATCAGATCCTTTCCCGGCAGGAGCAACGAAATCCCCTTCTTGGCTTTAATCACCAGGGACCGGGCCGCCGCCGTGCAGAGATCGTGGACCCCCATGTCACGCAAGGCATTCAGTACCTCTTTTGAAAAGCTCCTGGGAAGGAATGCGGTGATGCGAAAGGCCTTTCTTGTCTCCATCATATCCGGCTTTCTCCAGTCGGTGCGACAGCGATGGACTCCCTCAATGCAGCCTCTCTCTTTTTCGCTGCATAGAGGCCCAGGCCAAGCACGCTGAGGATGGGACAGGCAGAGGCGGCAGCCAGAATCCCGAATCCCTCCACCACCCCTACCTGGGTGCTTATCCCTAGCCCCATGGTGAGGACAAGGGGCACGGTGATAGGTCCTGTCGTGACCCCGGCGCTGTCCCAGGCAATGTTTACGTACTCCTCTGTGGACCATCGGGTCAACAGCAGCAGCAAGAGATAGGGGGGAACCAGGAGCCAGGCAAGGGGGATATTCCAGATAATCTTGGCCACGCCCAAGGTAATGCCTCCCCCAACCCCCACGGCCACCGCCTGCATCAAAAGAGACTTTCTGAAGGCCCCGGCAGTCAATGCCTCCACGGTGAGGCCGAGGGCATTCAAGGCGGGTTCGGCAAGTGTTGCGCCGTAACCCATGACAAAGGCAAAGAAAAGGACGAGACCAATCCCTGCAAAACTGTAATGATCCCCGAAAAGGGGCCCTTTGGTTGGGATATGGTGATACCGGCCGGTTTCAGGATCGTAATCCTTAGGATGGTAAGGGGTTTCGACGTAACGGTTCCCTTTCTTGACATAGAAGAACAGATGTTTCTGGCCGTCCGAAGAGATGGCCGTGTGGACCATGGCCGGATCAAAGTCAGCGATGGCCTCCCTTTCTTCCGGAAGCTGAATGGCCTTGAAGGAGGAGGGGAGTTTGCTGCCGATCTGGGTCCCGAGTCTGTTCAGCCCGACCTCGATCCCGATACCGAAGAGGCCAAGCCCTGCGATACAGAGAAACAGACCCAGGAAGATCTCATCGGGCTGGGGCAGCCTGTCGCGGAGGATAAAAAAGAGCACGACAAAAAGAGGGATGGTCAACAGCCCTATGGCCTTGATTGCGGCGATGGTATTGTACCTCAAAAGCTCTTCGGCCTGGAATTCTTCTGCCGAGCCCCGGATACTTAGAAGATATTTTTCCAGGTTCTCCTGACTCCCGAAAATGAAGCGCTGCTGCCCTTCGGTCCCATGGAGGGCGACCCAGCGTTTTAATGCCTCTGGATCATCTCCAAACACGGCCTTTCGTCTTGCATCATCCTCATACAGGTCCTCGAAAAACTGCGCCATCTTGTCATAATTGTTATCAAAAAAGGCAAGTCTTCCTTCGGGGTTAGCCTGGACAAAGACATACCGTAACAGACGGCCTTCCCCTCCGAGGAGGCGTTCAGCCTGAGTCCTGTTTTCCGGCTTGAAGAAATCTCTCTCAGAAACGGGACCTGGCGCCATCCCGAGCAGGAATACGCTCAGAATGAATACCGCCAGCACCGGAAGGAGGGATGCAAGGGTCACGACCCCAAAGCCCGTGGCCCCCGATTCCGAGGATGCAAACATCCGGGATATGCCGATCCCCAGGGCCAGCACCAGGGGCACGGTGACCGGCCCGGTCGTCACCGCGCCGCAATCCCATGCCAGGCCCACAATGTGCCTGAGATTCGGATCAAAGGAGGCCCACACCGTGAAGGCGCAAAGCGCCCCCACCAGGATATAGATGAAGGGTTTGAGAGAAAAACTGTAGTAGAAGCGGATCATTCCCAGGCAGACGGCAACCCCTACCCCTGCGCCTACGGTATACACCAGCCAGGGGGCGTACAGATTGAGCAGGAGAAACAGGAGGGGCGCATCCCAGGGTCTGACGGATAGCCCGGCCGTCTGGAGGACATTAATGGAAGGCTCGGCCAGAGTGGCCAGGAAACCGAGGACCAGGGCAAAACCCAACACCATCGGGAGCCCGGAACGCTGGGGGAGCCTGAGCCCCACCAGTTCTCCCAGCGGCATAAGCCCCAGCATGAGCCCTTCCATGAACAGGGTCAGCCCGATGACGACCAGCACCATCCCACCGGCGATAACCGATGCACCGGCGATGGAAATCCCGAGAACAAACTTTTGGAAAAAGATCAGATACAAAATGATCAGCCAGATGGATCTCACCTGGGTCAGGACCCGGGACTTGACATAGGGGATGAGAAGGCCGAGGGCTTCCCTGATGCTCACATGGATTCTATCTGGCTTTTTAGAAACCACATCGCTCCTTAAATCTTTAAAGCTTTAAAAAAAGCGCCGCGGACGGATGCCCCCATGTTTGTACAGGGACCTCCTGATTCAGGCAAAACTATACCTAAACCATGAAGGGGTCAACGAAAAACCCTAAAGCGGATAACCGCAACCAAAACGGATGGTGCTGTCCCGTCATTCCGGCATGCCCTTAGCCGGAATCCAGTCCGTCGTATTTCTGGATTCCGGCTAGAAACATGCCGGAATGACGAAAGGCTAAGCGCGCAGTGGAAGGATGGCCATATTTTCTTGTTTTTCATGACAGAAGACCAGGTACTAATCGTTTACCGGTTCAAAGGGTCGAAGGTTCAAGGCCGCCCCGGGAGAACGGTTGCTGGTTTAAAGTCCCTTTTATAAGAGTGCCACTCGGGTCTTCATTTGAAACCTGAAAGTAGTGCCCGATCCACGGATTTCGGCTAAGTCAGTCCGGCTTTGCAGCGGGGTCCACAAGCGATCCGGTCTTCAATGCTGTCGCCGTTACTCCCCCTGAATTCCCGCTGCAGCGGGAAATTCAGCGCCTGTGACCCTTTCAAGAACCGTATTGACCCGGTGTCCGACAGGATGTAAAATCCTGAGATCATGGAAACTGAATGGTGGCAGTCCCGCAGGGATGAATTGCTGGCCATGGCCGGCCGGGGATCCCCCCTCTATGTCTTCAATGAGGAGACATTGAATGAGATTCTGTTCGATCTGTTATCCATCGATGCCGTTGACCGCCTCTTCTATCCTGTCCATGCGAATCCCCATCCAAAAATTCTGAGAAAGGCCGTTGAGCAGGGCGTGGGGTTTCGGTGCATCTCGTGGAATGAGATGGACCTCCTCTTGAGGGATTTCCCTCGACTCGATCCCGAGCATATCGTGTTCTTTCCTGCCGCTGCCCAGGATCGGGAGTTTGCGCGGGCCTTTGATTGCGGCGTGCACGTGGTGGTGTACAATCTGAGTGCAATCAGACGGCGGCCGGATCTTTTTCAAGACAGGAGATTTTTCATTCGCGGGGATGCAGGCGCCCATCACAGAGAGATCGGGTTCACAGGGACCTCTATCCGGGGACTCTATTGTTCCCTGAAGCCGGATGCCCCTCCTGTGTCAGGACCGGATGAAATGCGCCCCTTCCTCACCGAGGCACTGGTGCGTTTTCCCGATAAACCGACCCTCATCCTGGGCAACGGCATGGAACAGGAAATGGATCGCGAACAGGCATGGGTGGATGTCCCGGGATTAGACGAGTATCTGGATGCCGTCGCCCATGCCTATCCCCGATTCAACCTGTGGCTGGAACTGCCGCATGGAATGCTTGCCCGCGCCGGTGTCCTCATAACCCGGGTTGTCGAGGCCGGCGAAGAGAAGGGAAGACGTTGGATCAGGATCAATGCGGATATGCAATCCCCGATCCATAATGGGAGGCGCGGCATCTATCATGGGATTGTCAATTTGTCGAGATCCGATAGCAATAAAACAAATTCAACGACGGCCATCATCGGTCAGGCAGGGGGACCGGGAAACCGGATAGACTTTCCGGATGCGCCGGCGGTCATCCAGGAAGGCGACGTCCTGATATTCACCAACATGGGGGCAACCGGCGCAGAGGTGAGTCCGGAAGACGAGTGCTGGAAGGGGTTTCCTCAGGATTATCTGCATGCCCGGAGCCTGTGCCCGGTCGATATTCACGAGAAACAACGAATGAACCATACGGAAAAACAGGACAATTCGCCCGGGAGACAGGATCGTGAATGAGGCTGACCCGGGACTGGCCCGTAAAGAACGGATTGCCCTGGTGTCCACGCCCTGGCCGTTATTTGACCGTCCGTCCATTCAATTGGGAGCCCTCAAGGCGTTTCTCAATGAACGCCTTCCTCATATCCGGGTAGATGCGTGTCATGTCTATTTGAAGATCGCGCGGGACCTGGGCTATTCCATCTACCAGGCCGTATCCGAACGGTCGTGGATCGCGGAATCCCCCTACGCCGCACTCCTCTACCCGGACCGGATGGAAACCATCGGCCGGTTCTGGAACCGGAAGATCCGCGGCGATCCCCGTTTGGCAGCCAAGGACTTCAAAGACCTTTGCGGCCGGATCGAGGCCGCTTCCCTCGCCATGATAGACGCACACCGATGGGACAGCTATCTTTTTGCCGGGTTTTCCATCTGTCTGGCCCAATTGACCAGTTCACTCTATTTTATCCGGGAAATCAAGCGGCGTGCACCCCGGCTGCCGATCGTGGTGGGCGGCTCCGCATGTGCCGGGGCCCAGGGTGAAACGCTTATTCGAGCCGTTCCGGATATTGATTACGCCATTCAGGGCGAAGGGGAACTGCCGCTGCTGCACCTCACGGCGTGGATGGCGCGCCGAGGGGATGCCTCGCAGATTCCGCATATCCCCGGTCTTATCCACAGGGACGTGCTTCCGGCCTGGGATGGCCCTCAGCAGGTCCCCGATCTGGATGAGCTCCCCATTCCCGATTATACCGATTACTTCCGCGATCTGGAATCTTCAGACCCCGGAGAGGCCTTTCTGCCCAGACTTCCGATGGAGATGTCGCGGGGCTGCTGGTGGAACAAGGGGGGAGATTCAAAGGGGGGCGGGGGCTGCGCCTTCTGCAACCTCAATCTTCAGTGGCACGGGTATCGGGAAAAAAGCGATGGGAGAACGGCCCTGGAGATAGACACCCTGGTCAACCGTCACCAGGTCCTCTCCATATACTTTATGGATAATCTGCTCCCGGCCAGAAGGCTGGAAAGACGCTTTCAGGCCATACAGCGACTGGGAATGGACCTCCAGTTGTTCTCGGAAATCCGGGCCAGGACGCCCCGGGCCGTGCTGGAGGCGATGGCAGCCGCCGGCATGCAGGAGGTCCAGGTGGGCATTGAGGCCCTGAGCAGCCGCCTCCTCAAAAAATTTCACAAGGGGACCACGGCCATGGACAATCTGGAAATGATGAAAAACTGCGAGGTCCCTCACCTTCCGGATCTTACCGGAAATCTCATTCTCGGGTTTCCTTCCAGCGATTCCCGGGACGTGTCCGAGACCCTGCACCACCTCTCCTTTGCGTTTCCATTCCGGCCCCTGAAAGGGATCGACCTCTGGCTCGGCTATGGAAGCCTCCTTTGGCGTCATCCTGACCGTTACGGAATCCGCCTCAGGGGAAATCATCCGGATTATCGATATCTGTTTCCGGCGGAAGTGCGGGGGAAACTCCGGTTTATGATGCAGGGATACCATGGCGGGGTCCGGCATCAACACCGGATGTGGGCGCCGGTCCGGGAAAAACTGGCGGAATGGCATGCCTTTTATAACCGCATGCACCGGGAACCGGGGTGTGAGCCGATACTCTCTTTCAGGGACGGCAAGGACTTTCTCATTATTCGGGAGCGTCGGCTGGATGACGCGCCCATGACCCATCGCTTGAAAGGCACCTCCCGTGCCATCTATCTCTTCTGCGGGACCCAGCGGTCCATGGCCGATATCGTCGGCCGATTTCCGCGGTTCGGCGAAGACCGGATCAGGCCCTTCCTTCAAATGATGATAGATAAACGGCTCATGTTTTGCGAAGGGGAGCGATACCTGGCCTTGGCGGTTTGTGGTGGAAGGCGCAAGGCGTAAGGCGTTAGGCGCAAGGCCGACGGGCACCGAAAGCCAGAGATCAGAAGTCGGAGATCAGAAAAATCATTATCCGGCAGCAATGCGCTGGCAGCATGAGAGCTGGGAATCGGTCTCCTGATTCCGTCTACCGCCCTTAAAACCCCTTGCGGAGCATTCGGGCATAATAGGTGCCGGAGGTATACAGGGCCCCCGCCGGGTTGTGGCCGAGGACGCGGTCCTTTGCAACCAGGACGGTGCAGAAGGCCTCGCTGTATTTGAAGAACAGCGAGTCATGACCCACGCACAGACCCACCAGGATGTTGAAATCGGTCTTCTCCCTGTTGAGGATGGTGGCCTGGGTAATGGGACTGCACATGGATTCAAACCCTCCGATCCGTACCTTTTCCGAATCCTTGATCCCTATGGTTTCCTTGGGGATGGCGCCTGCCTTACACACAACGGACACCACCTCAAACCCTTGTGCCTCCAGTATCCGGTTCAGGGCCTTTGCCTCGGGGTGAAGCCCCGTACAAAAGGCGATGCCCAGCTTATGGTATCCCATTTTCCGGGCGAATTCACAGATCTCCTGGACCCGCGGCTTCACAGGATGCATTACATAGGGTTGAATATCACGATTGCTGTAACATTCCGACTCCTGGATCGACGCCATCCTGGCGAATTCATGTATTCCGGGCTTATCGTATTCCTTTACGACATCTTCGATAACCTCACGATAATGAATGGTGGGACAGGACTCGGGTCCCTTTCCATCCTCCACCCGGCAGATTCGATCCTTAACAGGACACTTGGCGCATTCCGGACTCCTCTCATCCTTCATAACATCCCCTTTATTACCTGTTCTTTCCCTGGCCCTGGCCCCGGCCTCTCCCTTTTCCCTGACCTTCACCCTTCCCCGATGTGCCGGGATTTTTCTTTTCCTCCTCGGAAAGGGCCGCTTCAGCCGCCTCCCGGTTTTCAAAAGGCCCTTTCAATACAACGGCCTCACCCTGCGGCTGGTGATCGGTGATACGGACGATGCCGGATCTGGTCTCGATCACGTAATATTCCGCAGACAGGGCCTGAACGCTCCAGAGCAATACTGCCGATGCCGCCATGAGGAGGATACATCGGAAATTACCCATCTTGCCACCTCCCTATTGAATTGAGTGATTCAACATCTTCTTTATCCTATTAACTCCATTCGGATTTCCCGGTCAAGGTTTTTCAAAGGATTACGGCGTTATTTGAACGGCATCACACATCATCATGCGGTCATGCAGCCCCGTAGCCTCGACAATGGGGGTGAAAAGGATGAAGGGTCCTTCACTGCCGTCCTGGGGATCCGAATCCTTCAGACATCGGTTGTTGAGATAAAATGCATTTTGTGCTAAAGAATGTTTATATAGATAATAACAATCTCAAGGTCCTGCCCGACCATAGGGGTGGGGTCTCATTTTTAACCTGCTTGGTGTAGGGAGGGCGCTTATGTGGGAATACACGGATAAAGTAAAAGAGCACTTCCTGAATCCCCGGAACGCCGGGGAAGTGGAAGAAGCAAACGCTGTGGGCGAGGTGGGCTCGATGGCCTGCGGAGATGCCCTTAAGCTTACGTTGAAGGTGGACGACGACGGCAAGATTGAAGATGCGAAATTCCAGACGTTCGGGTGCGCCAGTGCCATTGCCTCGGCCTCTGCGCTCACGGAAATGCTCAAGGGAAAAAGTGTGCAAGAGGCTGAAAAGATAACCAATCAGGACATTGCCGATTTTCTCGGGGGCCTTCCCAAAGAAAAGATGCACTGCTCCGTCCTGGGCCGGCAGGCCCTTGAATCGGCCCTTTCCAACTACAGAGGAGAGGCGCCCAAAGAACAGGAAGGGGAGGTTGTCTGTGAGTGCTTCGGGGTCACGGATAAGGAGATTGAAAAGGCGATTCGGGAAAACAATCTCACATCGGTGGAAGAAGTCACCAATTACACCAAGGCCGGCGGCGGCTGCGAGTCCTGCCACGACGCCATCCGGGAACTGATTGCCAGGGTTCGCGAGGAGGAAGCGCCGATCAAGAAGCCCAAGCTGAGCAATATTCAGAAAATCAAGATGATCGAAGAGACCCTTGAACGGGAAATCAGGCCCTCGCTGCAGCAGGACGGCGGAGACATTGAACTGGTGGATGTGATCGGCAACCGGGTGCTGGTCTCTTCCCTGGGCGCCTGTGCGGTCTGCAAGGCCTCGGAACTGACCCTGACCCATTTTGTGGAGGCCAAACTTCGGGAACATGTGTGGCCCGAATTGACCGTCGAGGAGGTGCCCAAATGAAGATCATCTATATGGACAACAACGCCACCACCCGGGTAGCGCCGGAGGTGCTGGAAACCATGCTTCCTTTTCTCACGGATCTGTACGGGAACCCCAGCAGCGCCTATTCCTTTGGCGGTCAGGTCGCCCGGGATATCCGGAAAGCCAGAGAACAGGTGGCGGCCTTTTTAGGGGCCTCTCCTGAAGAGATTATCTTTACGAGCTGCGGATCTGAAAGCGATAATACCGCCATCATGTCCGCGCTCAATACAGGGAAAGACCGGATGCATGTCGTCACCACCCGGGTGGAACATCCCGCCATAAAAGTCCTTTGCAACGAGCTGATCAAGAGGGGCTATCGCGTGACCGAGGTGCCGGTGGACAGGGAGGGCCGGCTGGATATGGATCGATACAAGAAGAGCCTGACCCCGGATACGGCCATTGTCAGCATGATGTGGGCCAATAATGAAACCGGGGCGATTTTCCCTGTGGAAGAAGCCGCCCGGCTGGCCAAAGACCGGGGAATCCTTTTCCATACCGATGCGGTTCAGGCCGCGGGCAAAATTCCGATTGATCTTCGGCAGAGCGCCGTTGACATGCTCTCCATCTCAGGGCACAAGCTCCATGCCGCCAAGGGGGTGGGCGTCCTGTACGTGCGGAAGGGCACCAAGTTTTCACCGTTTCTGATCGGGGGCCACCAGGAACGGGGACGTCGCGGAGGAACCGAAAATACCGCTGGCATCATCGGCCTGGGAAGGGCCTGCGAACTGGCGGCCCAACGGTTGGAAGAGGAGAACACACGGGTCAGAAAGCTCAGAGACCGGCTGGAAAAAGGATTGCTGGACCGGGTTCCCAACAGCCGGGTGAACGGGGGCGGTGCAGAAAGGCTCCCCAATACCACCAATATCAGTTTTGAGTTTGTCGAAGGAGAGGCCATTCTCCTGCTCATGGATGAGTTCGGCATCTGCGCCTCTTCCGGGTCGGCCTGCACATCCGGCTCCCTCCAGCCCTCTCATGTGCTCCGCGCCATGGGGGTGCCGTTTACCATGGCCCACGGCTCCGTACGGCTCAGCCTGAGCGTCTACAATACCGAGGAAGAGGTCGACATCGTGATCGATAGACTCCCTCCGATTATCGAAAAGCTGAGGGGATTCTCCCCCTTCTGGAAACCCCAGGCCCAAGCCTGTGCTTCAGGGACGTGAGATGGGTACTGGATGCTGGATACTGGATACTCGATGCTGGATGGGGGGATGACTGGAATGGTGGCATGTTGGCTTTTCTGGCCTCTTGATGTCGATGTTGAAATGCTTTAAGCTTTCAGCTTTCAGCTCATTCACCTCACGCCCGGAGTAAATATCATGGATCAGACGTCCAAAGAAGATCAATGCCGGATAGAAGCATCCAGTGTCGAGCAATACCGAAAAGACATCCCCGATATTGTGGACCGCCTCGAGCATTCCTGTGACGGACACCACTGTTTCGAACATGTGAGCCCCGAGCCCATTCCGTCCAGAGAGGCGATCATTGCCCTCATCGACACCGCCAAAAGGATCCTGTTCCCCGGCTATTTCATCCGAACACGGCTCGACAGGGTCAATCTCGGGTATTATCTGGGACAGGAGGTCACAGGGCTCTTTGAGAGCCTGGCCGAACAGGTGACCCTCTCCATCCGCCACGACTGTCTTCGTTATGATAAGCCCTGTTCCAAATGCCTGGAAGCAGGGTATGAGGCCGCCATCGGTCTGTTAAGAGAGATGCCTCTCCTCCGCAAGGCCCTTGCCAAGGATGTGGTCGCCGCCCGGGAAGGGGATCCTGCTGCCAAAAGCGAGGATGAGATCATCTTCAGCTACCCCGGGCTTTCAGCCGTCGCCACCTACCGGATTGCCCATCAGCTCTTTCACCAGGGGGTTCCCCTGATCCCGCGGATCATGACTGAATATGCCAAGAGCCGGACCGGCATAGACATCCATCCGGGGGCCCATATCGGCGAGAGCTTCTTCATCGATCACGGGACCGGCGTGGTCATCGGCGAGACCACCGTCATCGGCGACCGCGTGAGGATCTACCAGGGCGTCACCCTGGGGGCCCTCTCGCTTCCCAAGGGGACCATTCACCAGCTTCGCGACCGGAAACGGCATCCCACCATTGAAGACGACGTGGTCATCTATGCGGGGGCATCCATCCTCGGCGGCGAAACCGTTATCGGGGCCCGTTCGGTCATCGGCGGCAATGTGTGGCTGACCGAATCCATACCCCCGGATACCCGGGTCTTTTTGAAACGCCCGGAATTGATCATCAAGGATAAGCGTTCGGAGGGAGATATAATACGCTAAATAGGAGGGCTGAAATCATGAGTGGAATTTTCCCGGATATTACCCGTACCATCGGTTCCGTTCCCCTGGTGAAACTCAACAAAATATCCGAAGGAACCGCGGCGACCCTCCTGGCCAAACTGGAGTTCAAGAATCCCTTGGGAAGCGTAAAAGACCGTATCGGTCTGGCCATGATCGAGGCCGGGGAACGAGACGGACGGATCCGGCCGGACACGCTGATTGTCGAGCCGACGAGCGGCAATACGGGGATCGCCCTGGCGTTTGTATGCGCGGTCAGGGGCTACCGGCTCGTCTTGACCATGCCGGATACCATGAGCCGGGAGCGGCAGAAACTCTTGAAGCACCTGGGCGCCGAACTGGTCCTGACGCCCGGCGCAGAAGGGATGAAGGGTGCCATCCAGAAGGCCCGTGAGATGCTCGAAGACACTTCTGGCGCGTATATGCCCGACCAGTTCTCAAATCCTGCGAATCCGGAGATCCATCGAAAAACAACGGCCGAGGAGATCTGGGAGGACACCCGGGGGGCGGTGGACATCCTGGTGGCCGGGGTCGGTACCGGGGGGACCATCACAGGCGTATCAGAGGTGATAAAGGACCGGAAACCCTCCTTCAAGGCGGTTGCAGTGGAACCGCACGACTCGCCGGTTCTCTCGGGCGGTCAGCCCGGGGCCCACAAGATACAGGGAATCGGGGCAGGCTTCGTGCCGGACGTGCTGAATACCCGGATCATCGATGAAATTATTACGGTGACCAACGAAGATGCCTTTGAGGTGGCGAGAGCAATGGCCCGAAAAGAAGGCATCCTGTGCGGAATATCCTCAGGTGCGGCGGTCTGGGCCGCCCTTCAGGTCGCCGCAAGGCCAGAGAACGCCCAAAAAACCATCGTGACCATCCTTCCCAGCACCGGAGAACGCTACATCAGCACCCCGCTTTTTCTGTAACTTTTACATAGGCCTGCTCTTAAACATGTCCTGCTGAATACCTGGGCATAATAATAAGGCCGTCCAACCATCGATGCTCCATTATAAGAATCCTTGCAATATTACAAAGAATTTTGTATCAAGGAGGCCATGGAAGAGATTCTGACAAGCTGGATCGGATTCACGGATATCCGGGCATCCAAAGGATCTGAAAAGGATGGTTTAGGCCCTATCGGTCAGGCGGCCACGGCAAGGGCATTCGATGAGATCTGCCTTATCAGCGATCTAACTCCCGAGGAGACTGACCACTATGTCCAATGGCTCGGTTCGCTCACAGAGACAAAGATTGTCCTTCGCCCAGAGAAACTAACCGGTCCCACCCGATTCGGAGAAATATACGAAGCGGCCTCAAGGGTGGTAACGGACATCCTCTCCCGGCACGGAAAGGACGCGTCTCTGACCTTCCATCTGAGCCCGGGCACACCGGCCATGGCCGCCGTCTGGATCATCCTGGCCAAGACCCGCTTCCCGGCAGAACTGATTGAATCCTCAAAGGAGCACGGCGTCCTCACAGCCTCCGTGCCCTTTGACATTTCAGCCGACTTTATCCCGGACCTGTTCAGGAAGCCGGATCAGACCCTGAAGCGTCTGGCGGCCGGGCTACCTGCGGTTGCTCCGGAGTTTGACAACATTATTCACCGCAGCGAGGTGATGCAGCGGCTCGTGCTCAAGGCGAGACGTATTGCACCCCGATCTATTCCCGTGCTGATCGAAGGGGAGTCCGGCACCGGCAAGGAGCTGTTTGCCCGCGCCATTCACGACGCCAGCCCCCGCAAAGGCAAACCCTTTATTGCCATCAACTGCGGTGCAATACCCAAGGAACTGGTTGAATCCGAGTTGTTCGGCCACGAAAAAGGGGCCTTCACAGGTGCTGTGGCCACGCGGGCAGGCCATTTTGAAGCAGCCCACACGGGGACCATTTTCTTAGATGAGATCGGTGATTTGCCCAAGGAAATGCAGGTCAAGCTGCTTCGTACTGTAGAGGAAGGTGAAGTGAGACGGATCGGCGCAACTCAAGTCCGGCCGGTGGATATAAGAATCATTGCTGCAACCAATAGAAATCTTATAGAGGAGGTCGCGGAAGGCTCATTTCGGGAAGATCTCTTCTATCGTCTTGCCGTGGCTGTAATCAAACTGCCCCCCCTTCGTGAAAGAGCAGGAGACGTCAGCCTGTTGTTTGATCAGCTCCTGGAGCAGATCAACAAGGAAGGCCGCAACGAGCCAGGCTATAAGCGCAAGAAATTTTCCGCTTCAGCAAGAAATCTCCTGCTTCAGCACTCCTGGCCGGGCAATGTCCGGGAACTGCAGAATACCTTGACCAGGGCAGCAGTCTGGTCGGTGGGAGAAGACCTTGAAGAAGAGGATATACGGGAGGCGCTGCTCCCTGTTCCCGCAGCCGGCAAGGAAATGGAGCGCATTCTCAACCAGCCGCTGTCGGGTGGAATCAATCTCCCGGAAATCATAAAAACAGTGGCGGTCCATTATCTTGAAAGAGGGCTTTCAGAAAAACATGGCAATAAAACAAAAACCGCGAAAATACTGGGGCTGCCCAGCTATCAGACCCTGGCCAATTGGCTCAGAAGATACGGGCTTGAATAAGTTTGGCACGGTCGTTGCTTTTACATGCCGGCATGAAGGGTGAAACAATGAGCACACAGACCACAGAAGCTGACGCCAGGATACTCATAGATGACTTGCTCAAGGAGGCCAGATGGGATCCTTCAGACAAGTCCCAAGTGCTGACTGAGTTTTATATTCAGCAGGCCGACGAAAGTTTTTTTGCCGGTTTGAAGGTTGCAGAGTCCATGGGACATTATGGTCACAAAGAAAAACCAGACGAGGTAAAAAAGCATATTTCCGGTCGGGCTGATTATGTGCTGCGGGACAGCAAAGGTCGCGCGTTGGCAGTCATCGAGGCCAAGAAGAACGCCATCAATCCTTATGTGGCCAAACAGCAGGCCCTGCCCTATGCCCAGGAGCTTAGCGCACCTTTCATCTTTCTGACCAACGGCGACTTGATCTATTTCTGGGACTATCAGAACGACGATGCCAGAATTGTCGCCTCTTTTTATTCACGGCGGGACATGGAGCGATTGGTTGAATCCCGCAAGAACCGAAAACCCCTGGCTACGGTGGAGATCCCCGATTATTACATTCGCCAGGGCGAGACCCGCACCTTTCGGCCTTACCAACAGGAAGCCATGCGGGCGCTTGACCAGGCCCTTGAGCTTGGTAAACGGCGCTTTCTAATGGAACTGCCCACCGGTACCGGGAAAACCGACCTGACCGCCCTTTACATAAAAAGACTTATTGAGGCGGGATGGGCTGAGCGTATCCTCTTCCTGGTTGACAGGGAGCAACTCGCAAAACAGGCCCTTGAGACGATCCAGGATCTTCTCGGCGGTCAATATGGCAGTTACTGGCTGAAACCCGGCATGATCCGCCAGGAAAAGCAGATCACCGTCTGCCTCCTGCAGACCATGATAAACCGAACCCATGAATACACCAGCGGCTATTTCGACGTGGTGATCATGGATGAAAGTCACCGTTCCATATATGGGGCCTGGCAGGCGTCACTGACCCGCTTTGACGCCCTGCATATCGGCCTTACCGCCACACCGGCTAGCTACATCGACCGCAACACCTACGAATTTTATCACTGCAAGGCCGGCCAGCCTGATTTCTCTTACCGGATACAGGATGCCTTTGCCGCCGGTTTTCTATCTCCATACAAGTTTGCCACAGGCATTACCGAGGTGATCGCTGAAGGAGTGGACGTTGACGAGGAGCATTATGATCCGGCCAAATTCGAGCATCAATGGACCAATGAAAAGACCAACCGGTTGATGATAGAGGAGTTTGACCGCTTAGCCTGGGAGTCTTATCAGGAACTTGCCCCGGGCCAGAAGGTCGGCCCCGGCAAGGTGGTGGTCTTTGCCATCACCAAGCACCATGCCGCCCGCCTGGCCCAATACCTCAATGAACTCCACCCTGAGCACAAGGGCAATTACGCCGTGGTGATCACATCGGATGTAGCTGATCCCGACGCCCTGATCCGCCGGTTCAAGAAGGAGACATACCCCATGGTGGCGGTCAGTGTCGGTATGCTCGACACCGGATTTGACTGCCGGGAAATCCTTCACCTCGTCATGTGCCGCCGGGTGATGAGCCCCATTCTCTACCAGCAAATGCGAGGCAGGGGTACCCGCACCGCTCCGCACATAGAAAAAAAGAAATTCATCATCTATGATTTTTTTAACAACCATAAGCGTTGGAATGATTCGGATGCCGATGTCTTTACCGGTGGCGCCAAGGGGGGCACGGCGCCGGGCGGCTCCGGCGGCAAACCGGAACCCAAGGAGCTTGTCGAACTTGGCGTTGATGATGAGTGGCTCGAAGCGCTCAGTTATGTCGAGGTCGGTCCGGAAGGCGAAAGAATCGACAAGAAGGAATACCAGACCACCTGGGAAAAGACCATCTGGGAAATGAGCGCCGATGACCCGATCATAGAGAAGGTGAAAAAAGACGAACCGCTCTCCGATGATGAGGAAGAGGAGCTGTCCAACCGGCTCAACAACCCTAAGCTTTACTTTAATGAGGAAAACCTTCGCAGGGCATATAAAAATCCAATGGGAAACCTGATCGATTTTATCAAGGCCGCCCTTGGTCTTCTCAAAATTCAGGGCCGTGACGAAAAACTCGAAGAACTTTTCCGGGCCTGGCTGGTGGCAAAATCCCTGGCCCCGGAACAGGCCGAGTATCTCTCCCTGCTCAAGAACCGCGGCATTGCCACCGGCAAGGTGCAGCTGGACGACCTGTTCAAGCCGCCGCTTTCCATTCTCAATGCCGCAGGTATCGGAATCGAGCTGTTCGGCGAGCAGGGTTTACAGGAAATAGTGGATGATCTCAACAAAAGCGTTTTCAGCAAGGCGGCAAACACATAAGGAAAGAAAAACATGGACCAGGAAATAAGACGAAAGCTCAGCCGCATCACCGATATCCTTTGGGCGGGCGGGGTGACCAACCCGGTCACTTACATTGAGCAGATATCCTATCTCATTTATCTGAAACTCCTTGATGAGGAGGAGAACAACCGCGAACTGCGTGCCCGCCTCAAGGCCGGCAACGGCAAGCTGCTCTTTCCCGACCAGGCGGAACGCTTCCGCTGGATGAAGTGGCGATTTTACAGCGGAAACAAGCTGCGCGACTTTATCCGCGACGAGGTTTTTCCCTACATGGCCTCCCTGGTCAAGGACGAGCCCCAGGTGGCTGAGTATTTCCGGGACGCGGTCCTTGAGATCATGGACCCCAATGTTTTGAAGCAGGTGGTGGATGAGCTGGATACCATTGATTTTCGCAAACTGGGGCCGGATGTCAAAGGCGACATCTTTGAATACCTGCTGACCCATCTCGGCCAGTCCGCCCTGAACGGCCAGTTCCGGACCCCCAAGCAAATCCGGGCCTTCATGGTGGCCATGACCGATCCGGATATTGGAGATACGATTTTTGACCCGGCCTGCGGCACCGCCGGTTTTCTGATCGACACGGTGGATTACCTGCTGGCCAAATACAGCGAAACCCCTCAGGAACTGCCGATCTACGGTGAGGACTGGCTGGAGAAGAGAAAGCAGACTCTGGCCGAGGTGAGAAAGGAGATGCCCAACCTCCAGACCTACCGAAAAGGGGCCGGTGAAAAGATCCCGGACTGGGGGCTGCTGGAGGCCTCCATCTACGGCACCGATGTTTCCCGGCAAATGATGCGGATCTCTATGATGAACCTGGTTCTGCACGGCATCGGCAAGGCAAGGCTGAAAAGGGCGAATGTCCTTTCCGAAATGGGTGGTCTTACAGAGGAGGACCTGAACCGACGCTATAAGGTGATACTCTCTAATCCGCCCTTTGCCGGAGTGCTGCCCAAGGATTCCATCCGTCACGATCTGCCTACCAGTTCTAAAAAAAGCGAATTGCTTTTTCTGGCCCTGATGATGGAGTCTCTGGCTCCTGGCGGGCGCTGCGCAGTCGTGGTGCCGGAAGGGGCGCTTTTCGGCTCCACAGGCGCGCACAAGGATTTACGTAAAAAGCTGGTAAATGATTTTGAAATGATGGCCGTGGTGTCCCTTCCGGCCGGGGTGTTCAAGCCCTATGCCGGGGTTAAGACCTCAGTGCTGGTTTTCCGGAAACCGGTAGCCGAGCCAAAAAAGGGGCAGGCTGCAACCAGTAAGGTTTGGTTCTACGAGTTGAAGAACGACGGCTACGACCCGGACAAAATCCAGGGCGGCGGCCGGCTCGAGACCCCTGGGAAGAATGAAATCCCCGGCCTGCTTGCGGCTTGGGGTGAGTATAAGGAGTCTAGTTTTCAGAAACTGCCAGGTGAAAAAGCTAATGGTATGTTGCCGCCCGGTTCGGACGAGCCGAAATGCTGGTGGGCCGAATACGATCTGATCGAAGCAGCCGAGTATAATCTTAGCGTCAGCCATTACAAGCCGCAGATCGCAGAAGATGTGCCAGACGAAAACCCAGCAGATCTGATCAAGGATGTGCTTGCGATTGAGCAGGATATTACGGAAGGGCTGGAGAAGCTGCTCAAAGACGTGGAGGCGGTAGTATGAAGTGGCCTGAGTTCAAACTCTCAAACCTCGCTGAAAAATTCATAAGTGGAGGAACGCCCAATACCAAAGTTGAACCTTATTGGAGTGGGGATATTCCATGGATTACCGGTGCTGATTTTACTGACGGAGAAATCATTCTTGGAAGGCGCCATATAAATCAAGATGCACTAAATAACAGCGCGACTAATATCGTACCGAAAGGTTCGATTATCATGGTTACCCGTACAGGTGTGGGGAAAATCGCTATCGCTCAAGAAGACACTGCTGTCAGCCAGGATATAACAGGAATTATTCTTAAAAATGGCATTGATACAAATTATGTTGTTGCTGCAATTAAGAATAAAATGGCCACACTTCTTTCTGCACAGCGGGGGGCAACGATAAAAGGAATAACCAGAAAGGATATTGCTAATTTAGTATTAACCCTTCCTCCTCCATCAGAGCAACAGCGGATTGTGGAGATCCTCGACCAGGCGGAGCGGTTGCGCAAACTGCGCGTCGAGGCGGACAAAAAAGCCGAGCGCATCCTCCCCGTCTTGTTCATCAAGATGTTTGGCGATCCCACCACGAATCCAATGAGATGGCCGCAAAAGCCACTAATTAAGGTCTGCATTGATAAGCCAGAATATGGAGCTAATGCAAGCGCAGTTGAATGGAAAGAAGGCAAGCCAAGATATGTGCGTATTACTGACATATTAGAAAATGGTCAACTTTCTCCAAATGGAGTCGTTTCACTTAGTCTCGAAAATTGGGAACAATACCAATTGGTCAAAGGAGATTTGTTATTTGCACGAAGTGGTAATACGGTTGGCAAGACATACCTCTATCGGAATAAAGACGGTCTTTGCGCTTATGCTGGTTATTTGATTCGGTTCAAGCCAGACACTAAGAAGATGGAACCTGCTTTTTTATTCGCACTCACTCAGACAAACTATTACAAGAGTTGGGTTGCTGCTCGAAAGCGGGTTGGTGGGCAACCAAACATTAATGGGAAAGAATATTCTATTTTATCGGTTCTGTGTCCGCCATTGCCTTTGCAACAGAAATTTTCAGCAGTCCTAACCCAATTGGATACGAATCGAGAAAGGATGAGAACATGCTGTGCAAGGCAGGAAATTCTCTTCAACTCAATTTTACACCGCGCCTTCACCGGCGAACTCACCGCCTCCTGGCGTAAAGCGCACATGAAAGAACTCCTACAGGAAATGGAAGTCCAGGCCAAGGCATTGGCCGTATAGGAGAAAGAAAAATGATCACAGCTCTTCGCCTTGGGAACTTTAAGGCCTTTGCTGAAGCCCAGAACATCCCGATCAAGCCAATCACTCTGATCTTCGGGGCCAACAGTGCCGGCAAGTCCAGCATCATCCACAGCCTGGCCCTGGCCCATGAGGCCATGCGCACTGGTGAACTGGATCTTTTCCGCACCGACCTGGGTGGCAGTTCCATTGATCTGGGCGGTTTCCGACAGTACATTCATCGCCGTCAGGCCAATCGCCGAATGGAATGGGGCATGACTCTGAGAACGAAGAAATTTACCGGGAGGCTCAAGGAACTTCTGAAACCGGTAGGCGAAATCACCGTAAACATCACCACAGGCATGCCCCTTGACGACCAGGACGAGCCTCTGCCAGGCGCCGTGCCCCATGTCATTTCCTATGAACTTGAGAGTGACGGCAGCACTTTGCTCCGCATGAGCAGAAGGCCGGGTAATCAGATGGCCCTTGATCTCTTGCCATATAAGCACCCCGTGCTTCGGCGTATCATCAGCGCCCTCATTGAAATCCATACAACCACCGGGACAGTATCAGAAGAAGACCTCTCTGCCCTGGAGAAACCGATTGAGGGTATCATCGCCGGTCTGCGCGCTTCCATGGGTGCATTCTTTCCAAAGGGGCTCAAGGACCGCAGTCGGGAGGAAGAAGGTGATTCAACAAAGCCGCCGGGATTTTTCCCTGTCAGCAAAGGTTACCGGCAGGAGGACCTTGCAAAAGCCCTTCGCATTTTTCTCCCGCGCACGCTTGACGAACTTATTGAGAAGTTGAACAGCGTGCTCCGCTTGGAGATCAACCGACTCCAGTACCTGGGACCGCTTCGCTCCTACCCGGCCCGGCACTTCGCTTTTGCCGAGCATGAAGACATCAACTGGTATGCCGGGGGTGGTTATGCCTGGGACGTTGTCCGCCGCAACAAGGAAGTTCGCGACAAGGTCAACTCCTGGCTCTGTGACACTAAAAAACTTAGCACCCCTTATGAACTTTCTATCAAAAACCTTCTGACCATAGATGACTTGGATACTGATTATCAAGAAATCGTTGAGCAAATCGAACGGGCCCATGTTGACGGAGACCATGACAGACTCGGCGGCAATACCGAAGAAGGGGTTTATGGAGATCTGTTTGGAACACTTTACTCCGCCCTAGACGAGATCAAGAAGAAAGAAACAAACCTCGCAAGCATCCAGGAACTGGTCCTTCTGGACCGCCGCACAGATACACAAGTTTCTCAGCGCGATGTCGGTATCGGCATAAGCCAGGTCCTGCCCATTTTAGTCTCGGCCTATGCCTCCCGGGAAAAGATCATAGCCATCGAGCAGCCGGAGATACACCTTCACCCGGCTCTTCAGGCCGAGCTTGGAGACGTGTTCATCGAGTCCGCCCTGGCAGGCAACGACAACACCTTTCTGCTGGAAACCCACAGTGAGCATCTGCTCTTGCGGGTTATGCGACGGATGCGTGAAACCACCTCAGGTAAACTGCCGAATGGGCTTCCATCTGTCCGTCCTGAGGATGTTATGGTTTTATTCGTCGAACCGGTTGGATCTCGTAGCATTATTCACGAAATGCCATTAAATAAGAGAGGTGATTTGGTTAAAGAATGGCCTGGTGGATTTTTCGAAGAGGATTTTGAGGAGCTTTTCTGACCATGTACTTTTATGTTTTCCTCCAACCAGAGATGTTTGAAGAGGCCGCGGAAGACGGGGAAGACGCAGCTCAACATCTTTTAGCGGTCCTGAGCGGACTCCTCCAGAATTGTTTCCTCGCCGTTTTTGAAGACGACCGCTGGGGTGAGTCCGTAAAAGAAAAACTGGAGATTTGGCCGGAAACCATGACCCGTAGTAACGTCAAAAAGATCTTGGTCCGGTTTAAAAAACGTAAACGATTTCTGTATAGTATCTCTCCTGATTATATGGGTGAGCAGTCGGATCTCGGCTGTGTTTTTGAGCAAGCGAAAACGATTCTTTTGGATCTTATATTGGTGATCGCATCTGAAAGTAATCGTTCCGCGCCGGAAGGGATTGAAATCGCAACGCGGCGTTCCTATCAGCAAACGGCATTTGAGCCGAGACGTTCAGACCTTGCCGTCTACGGAAAGACCTGTAGTAAGGGTGAAATGGACGAGGCAGGTTTTGTGGAATTCCATTTCGCAAAAGCCCTTAAACATGCCGAAACGGTTCACATCTGTGACCGCGTTTGCGGCAATAAGAACCTTACGCAAAATTTTCGCTATACCATCAGGCAGCTCATGGGTTGGTTGGGCGGCGTCTTACTCGATCCAGGGAATTGCAGAATCATCTTTCATATGGGTCAACCCAAAGGTCATGGGATAAACTTCGTAATAGAGGAGATTCGCTCATTCAAGAAGGGGCCTTTATCCAAGACAGCGGTCGAAGTGCATTTTTATGATGAGTCATTGCCCCGGCCGACCTTGCCTCATCAGAGGTTTATCCTGACAGACCAAATTGCCCTCGATGTAGATCGAGGTTTGGATTTCCTTGATGAAAACACGCATAGATGTCGTGACGCCTATGTCAACTACCAGAAACCGGAAGAGGCGAGAAAACTCCTCAGCAGCTATTCTATCGGATGCATATCAACCCATGTACTCTAATCTTTGCGAGTTATTTCGTCGTTATGTTTGGGTTTGTTTAAAGATATCAGATTTTTAAATTATCCAACAAAACGGAAGAGTTAAAGCTAAATTATGATCCAATCGGAAAAAAGGCGCCGGAGATCATAGAGGCGATTGCAGCGATAATGGAACACGAGACCGCTGGAGAGCCTGTCAGTGGATGCAAATGGACGCGGAAAACCACATTGAAAATTGCCCAAAAGCTGAAGCGCTCAGGTATTCGAGTTTCGGCCAACACTGTGGGCAGCTTGTTGAAAAACATAAACTTTTCGATTCGAGTAAACCTTGATGGTTTCGTAAAAAGTCCTAAAACCGTCATGCCGGACTCGATCCGGCATCCAGAACCTGTTGAAAGTAAGAGTAAACTCGGGGAGGGCATGAGATATCGTAATTTCATATCCATCTCAATAGGTTACAAAAGATTTTGATTAACCACAGAAAAATTGCCACAACATAATTATTGACCTCTGTGAACACTCCTCCGGTACTGGTTCACAACGGAAAAGACGACCCTGGAACAATACGCTCAGGGCAGATCTATTGCTTCTTGTGTGGCATCCTGGTTCCATACAATCTACCCCATATGCTTTTATATAGCTGCCGGAAGAATTTTGTTTTACTACCACATCAGGCTGTTCGGCCACTGATTATGGCGTTTGGTTGTGGACCTATTTTATATGGAAAGGACGATAATTAAAAGGAAATTAGAAGAATAAAATGGATTTTCAATATTTTTTGTCAGAATAAAATCAACTAAATATACACAACATAACCTTTCTAACAACATAAGTACCACACGTGATACCTTTGAATTTGCCGTTGATTCTATGCGTACCTGGTGGTCACGCGCGGGATCGAACCACTATCCAAATGCCGACCGCCTACTCATCCTCGCCGATTGCGGCGGGAGCAATGGCTACCGCACCCGTATGTGGAAACATCAGCTGCACATGGGATTCTGCAATCGCTTTGGTCTTCAGGTGAAAGTCTGTCATTATCCGCCCGGTTCTTCCAAATGGAATCCTATTGAATATAGGATGTTCTCATTCATCAGCAGCAATTGGGTTGCACTAGCATTGCGCGACGATGAAACCGTATTAAGATTAGAGTCGGAAAGAAGGTGTCACGACATTCCTCCTTATTGATAGATCAAGTAAATTCCATCCGCAATTTCATAAACCACAGGGAATGGGAATCGGCATCTTACGGGCTAGCCTGTTCAATGTGCTTTTTGGCCATAGAAACTGATGGCTTCGATCAAAAGTGATTTATCAAAGGGATAGCCGGTCTCACTACAAATCCAAGACATATTACTGGTGTGAGTTAAACGATACAAATTCATGACAAGGCAAGGGCAGAGTCAGGGCAGAGTCAGGGCAGAGTCAAGGCAGAGTGATGGCAGAGTTACAGCCAGAGTGGAGCCAGAGTCGTCCAGGGAAATGAGAAATTCTACCACAGCGGTTTCCGCTCCACGTTGATATAAAATGAGTGGCCCCTCCGAATATTCCCTTTCTTGAAATACGACTTGCCTTCCGATCTCAGCCTCAAACAGGGGGCCGCGAAAGCCGGAGAGCTGAGCGCTGCACCAAGGGACTAAGTAGGGACTGAGCAGGGACTAAGTGCTAAGCAGTCCACCAGGCACTAAGTAGGCACTAAGTAAGCCCCATGTACTCAGAACCCATAGAACCATAATAAAATTTATAACATGGCAAACAATTTTATTATTATTTTCTTTCCTTTTAAATAATATACTACTCTTTTTCGTTTCCATTCTTCTTGAGCGTAAGACCTAACCATTTGATATTAAAAGATTGTAAAGCCAATTTCTCTTGAGTTTCAAGAGGTATGGCGTTGTTTCATTTCAATGGCATGCCGCTTGCTATTAAGTGTTAGTAGCCTTCTCAAAACAAAAAATAATTTATTTAAGGATTAGCATTATGTTCGAGCAACCTGCCTTTTCCCAAGAAAACGCAAACACGCCTTTCCGAGTTCTCTGCATCGACGGAGGTGGCATGAGGGGGCTTTACACCGCCTCTTTGTTCTCCACCCTTTCCCGGCGATTTGACGTGCGATTTGGAGAAGAGGAACCGGATATCGGGAACGCCTTCCAACTGATATGTGGTACGAGCACGGGCGCCATCTTGGCCTGCGGCCTGGCAGCGGGTGTCCCTCTGGGAAAGATCCGTGATTTTTATATCCGAAAAGGCCTCGAAATCTTCCCTGATCCTTCACCAAAAAGAAAAGGTGTCCTCAGGTGGTGTTTCCGGTATCGGAAAAAACCTGCTGCGGTCGTTGAAGCATTTCGAGAGGCTTTGGAGGGGACCTTTGGAGAAATGACCATACAGGATGTCTACGAAAAAAGGCACATTGCCCTTTGTATCCCTGCGGTGAAGGCCATCAATCACCAGGCCCGCGTGATCAAGACCAGCCACCTGGAAGGCAAACACCGTGATGATCGTTATAGACTGGTGGATGTATGTCTGGCGAGTACCGCGGCGCCGATTTTCTTCCCGCTGGCCCGTGTTCTAAACCCTGATGACTCTCACAATGTCCAGCATTTCGTGGACGGTGGACTTTGGGCCAACAATCCCGTCATGGTCGGCCTGATAGAGGCGCTGGGGATGACCGGGGAGAATACCCCGATTGAACTGGTTTCCGCGGGGACCTGCGACCAGCCCACAGGGGACCCGAATCTTTTGAAAAACGCCGATTGGGGGCTCAAGGAATGGAAGGTGGGCATAGGCATCCTAGAAATGGCCATGTCTGCACAATCGTCTGGCTATGGATTTATGGCCCGTATGCTGGCCGGATATCTTAAACGGGCAGGCCGCAATATCAAAGTCATGCGCCTGGAAGAGCCCAAAAAATCACCGGAACATTACAGTGCCATTGGCCTGGACAGGGCAGATGAAGTCGCGGTCCGCACATTGCTATCCCTTGCGGAGGCCGACGCTGACCGCATTCACAGCAAAGCGATGAGGGACGACCCTGGGGAATTGGTCCCCATTAGAGAAATCTTTTCAAATCTTTCGGTTCTTCCAAGGGAAACGCCCTGATTTTCCCATTGAAGGGCTTCTTGATGTTTTTGGAGGATGGATTTCATCTGAACACAATGAAAAAGGGAGGCATCATGTACGATTGTTCTTCAGAGATAATGGATTTTTACAGGAAACACGTAAGGCTCTCAGCGGCCCAGGTCAGCAAGCTTGCTGATTATAGAGAAGCCAATAAGGGGCGGGTGGAAACCGGCTTGAAGAAGAATGAAAACCCATTGCCTTTACGTCACATCAACCAGGGGTCTTACGCCATGAGGACCATCAACCAGCATCCAAGGAACGATTATGACATTGACGTCGGCGTGGTCTTTGGGAAAGCGGACCTTCAGGGACCACAAGGTGGTGATAAGACGGCCTTTGAGGCCCGAAAAATGGTCTGCGATGCCGTTCAAGACAGCCATTTCAAAACGCCCTCGGAGGTAAGGCAGAACTGTGTCCGCGTGTATTATAACGAGGGCCACCACGTGGATATGCCCGTCTACAGACAATTTGAAGATGATTGGGATGAAACGAAAATCGAACTTGCAGGGAACGATTGGATTGAATCGGATCCGGAGGCGGTTACGAACTGGTTCAACAATGCCGTCATAGACCAGAGCCCGGATGAGACAAACGGCCGACAGATGCGGCGGATTGTCCGTTTGTTGAAATTCTGGGCCAAAAGTCGGGACTCCTGGAATATGCCGACAGGTTTCATCATCTCAAAATTGGTGGATGAGTGTTATATTTCCACAAAGGACCGGGATGACCGGGCGCTTTATGAAACCATAGAGAAAATCAAAGAAAGGCTTTTCTGGAGCAAGGATGTTCAGCACCCCGTCCTTGAAAATACCCTCATCAGTGAAGGGAAAGAAGCGTCCGTTAACGAGATGGAGACAAGGCTGGAGCAGGCCCTGAATAATCTTTCAGTCCTGCACGATGCTCAGTGTACTAGGCAGACTGCACTCAAGGCCTGGAAAGGGTTTTTCAATCATTCGTTCTTCTCGGATCTTCTGGAGAATTCCGCGGCAATGGCCATCACCATAGCCGATAAGGAACCCAGGGAGCCGGTCCGGAAAAGAGGGGGGAGTCGATTTGGGTAAAATGGCGGGGCTCTTTCCCGTGATAGCCCGTGAAACCATTGAGGCCACGGCCTGTTTTCTGATCTCAAAAGATCCGAAAGTCAGGCCCCTGACCGGAAGAGACCTGGCAGGCTACAAAGACACGGATTTCATAGCAGGCTGGCAGACACGGATCAGGACATCGGATCAAGATTTCAGGGTAAATATTCTTCTTGACGGTTTGACTCCGTTCTCTCCCCCCAGAGTGGGCCTTGCCGACAAAAAATGGTTTCTTAAATGGCCGCATTTTGAAAAAGGGGGATTATTGTGCCTCCGGCAGCAGGATGATTCTCTGGTCCACCAAACAGGAAGCGGACTCGTTGAATATTACCTGAGGGAGGCTGAAAATCTCATTCAGGAGAACCTGAAAGGACAGAACGAACAGGATTTTTCCTCTGAATTTCAAAGTTACTGGAAGTACTGGTGCGATCAAAGGAATGGGGCACAATTCAGTGTCCTCTTTTTTGGACAGCCGGACCCTCCATCACGGATGGTGTATTGCGTCTCATCAAAAGAAACCGTTTTGATCTGCGATTCCGTCTCCGCAGCAAAAAAATGGCTGAAGGATGCGGGTTGGAAATCGGAGCCGGGGGAGGAAGACTTCCGGGATGCGGGTTTCTTGTGGCTGGAATCCTCGCTCAAGCCTGATGAGTATCCGAGGAATAATTCGGATGTCGTGTCACTGGTACAGAAGAGAAGTAAAGCGGGTTTCGACATCTTTCGCAGTCTTGTTCCCGTCGAGCCGGGTCATGTGGATCTCATCTTCGGCTTTGAATCGGGCAACGGACCGGCGTTAGGCTATTTAAAACTCAATGAACCTATTCGGCAGGTCTCCCCTAAAAAGAGAAACTATCCGAGATTCAACGGATTTCGCAAAAAATCGGGAGGGACTATTCAACTTAAGAATCGTTTTTTTGGAGTTGATGGCAAGACAGAGCCTGCAATGGTTCAACGTATAGATTCAGGTTGGATATTTGAGCGAGGAGGCAATGGGCTTAAAGACGAGATCAAACATGCTAAGGTATGCTTCATCGGATGCGGATCTCTGGGAGCGCAGGTTGCCATGATCTTGTCCCAAAACGGTGTGGGAAAACTGGTTCTGATCGACCATGAAATTCTGTCCTGGGATAATATTGGGAGGCATCTTTTGGGCGGGGCCGAAGCCGGGCAATATAAGGCTACTGCATTAAAGACACATATTGAAAAACACTTTCCGGGAATGATTGAGATTCAAGCGGAGCCGAAGACGTGGCAGAAGGTGTATATCAATGATGCACCTGTCATGCTTAAAAGCGATGTGATCGTCTCGACTGTGGCGGACTGGGATGCCGAGTCCGCCTTGAACCATGCTTCTATTGCAGATGCTGATTTTCCACCGGTCGTGTACGGTTGGACCGAACCTTATGGGATTGTTGGACATGCCCTGGTAACGATGGGGGTTGGCGGATGCCTCTCTTGCGGGATGGATCCATATGGTACCTTCATCAGGGCAATCACCGAATGGGGTAATTCTTTGATTGCAAAACGCCCTCCCGCTTGTGGAGTCACCTATCAGCCCTATGGTGTTATCGACATCTTACCGACACAAAATATGATAGCCAGGCTTGTGCTGGATATCCTGCTTGAAAAGATAAAAAAATCGCAACACAGGGTCTGGATCGGTAACCTGAATTCATTAGCCGATATGGAGGGCAAGCTCGCTGACGGAGTCCAGAAGTATTATGGTGCGATAGGGCAGGGGGAACGTTTCATTACGAAAGATTGGAAAGTTCAAGAAGCCTGCCGATACAGCCATTGAGACGCCGCTATGCTAACCTTTATTCTCCCAGAAAAAAGACAAGAAATTCAGTTCTCAGACAACGTTTTGGATCATTTCTTAAAAAAGAGGCAAGTGTTACCCCACCGGAAGGAAGTAGGGGGGCAACTCTTTGCGACCATCACCCCGAAAACTGTCTCAATATTAGCATCGACAGGCCCTGACAAGCTCGATACCAGGAGGCGGTTTTCACTGTTTCTCAACAAACGCCGCATCCAAAGGGAGATCGACCGCTATTTCAAAAAGGGCTTACACTATGTGGGAGACTGGCACACTCATCCTCAGCATCCACCCTTTCCGTCACACATTGATTTCTCTTCGATGGAGGAATGTTTTCTGAAATCGGACCATGAACTCAATTATTTTCTCATGGTGGTGGTGGGTCAGTCGGACAAACCTTCTGACATATGGGTAGGATTGATCAATGGTCATGAAATCCTCCGGTTGCAGCCAGTTTCATGATCTAAATCAAATCGATAATAAAAGATGGGGCAAGCCCATTATGGCCGACAAAGACATCCAATTCCATACAGCCGAAGAAGCCATCCATAAGGTCTTCGCGGATCTGGTTGAAGCATCAAATGGCTGGCTTGATTTCGCGATGTTTGCCAGAGTTTACGGCTTTTTGACCGGAGAGGAAGCCTGGCCCAGCACTTGCCAGGAGAAGGAGTTAGAATTCACGAAATCGGGGATCTGGCATCAGGGCCCGGGGATGGAAGGAGCCGATTTCATTGCTAAATGGGACTTCAAAAGTCATGTTGTTCCAATGATCCCGAAACTGGAAGATAGACTTGATGATATTGCAACGATCTATGAATGGGTCATGTGGGTGAAGGCGATGCCGGGGAAAGGGCGTAATGGGGAACCCGGCATTTATGTTGAGACGGAAATGGAAAAATTTCAATGCGTCCAATGCGGGCATTGCTGCCGGGATCTGTCTGACGCCTTTTGCACGAGCGTCGATACTGAGGATATCAATCGATGGAAAAGGGAAAAACGGTGGGACATACTGCGATGGGTCGATATTTTCAACTTTGACGGCGTGGAAGCCTTCGGTGACCTCTGGATCAGACCAAACACAGGGGAAGAGGTCGATCGATGTCCATGGCTTCGGAAGCTGCCTCTAAAGGACGCATATAAATGCCGGATCCATGAGACCAAACCTGCACACTGCAGAAATTATCCGAAATCAAAAAAACATGCGCTGACCACAGGATGTAAGGGTTTTGGAAATGATCATACCCTTGACGAAGTGAAGGCGGAGTTGGAAAGCATCTATCGCGTTCCGGATCGCTTGAGGTAAATCGTCTGCTTTTACCCGCCCCCCTTAATCTCAGAATAGCTTTATTACTGCGAAATTTGGCTCGTCACCGGAGAATGGTATGGCGGAGGTATCCACCCCTCCCGAAAAAATGAGTCATAAAACTCTTATTTAGGGGCATGGGCAAAAGAGATACCGATGGATTTGAAAGGGGTAACCAGAGTTCATCTCTCCGGTGCATTATGTCTTTTGAAAGTCCTCTTGAATATCCTCAAGACGTTTCAGATCCGTGACCATGACCTCAACCCCTGCGTCAGAGAAGACATAGCCCGGGCCTCGTCCGCTCAATTCCTTTGGTGAATAGACCCAGTCAACGCCCTTTTCGAGGAGCCACTCGCTCACCTTGATTCCTTTCCCCTTGTCATCCTCTCTGAACGGATTATGGTAAAAGGCCTCTGAGATGAGTTCGCCGTCTTTCTGCCTCTTGGAGGCCACATAAAAATGGGGAGCGCTTCCGAAGTGATCCGCCAGAGACGCCTTGTCTTCACCCAGCCGTATGGCGCAGGTCATGACCTCCTTTTTCCGGGGTTCATAATGGATCAGGATGGGGTCTACATTGGAGAGTTTTTCCCTGATTTCTTTATCAATCTTGCTGATGAAAAAATGGGCCCTCTCCAGACTCCCTGCCTGGACAACGATAGCGGCCTCGATGAATTTATAGGGGCCGGACTTTCTCCCCCAGAGTGCATTGATGGAGACAACCTTGGATTTATCATGATGATCGTCTTGACCTGGTCCATTGTCTTGAAATCGATGGAGGCGTCCAGCAGCACACGAAGGGCGTCCACCAGGATGGCGATGGCCGCCTTTGCAATCAGGACCACCACCAGAAGGGCCGCGAATTTATCTAAGTCCCATCCAAGTATCGAGACTAGCAGACCCGCTAAAATGACCCCGGATGAGAGCATATCGGTGCGAATATGCTGGGCGTCGGCCATGAGGCTGGGTGAGCCGATCTGTTTTCCCTGAGCAAGTTCATAGCGGGAGAAGGCAAATGTGATGGCCATGGTCAAAAGCACACCGGCCATGGCGTAGGGGAGTGTTCCCCTATTCAGTTGGGCGGTTTCAAAAAATACGGTATGCACAATCTCGTAGCCCGCCAGAAAAATAAGGATGGAACACCCTGTTTTTTCGCTCTGGTCCATAGATCAGGCACAAGGCATTAGGCGCAAGGCGTCAGGGGGTTATGGGTTTATTGGGTTCGTTGGGTTCGCTGGGTTTATTGAGTTCCGCTGGAAAGCGGGATTGAGCCATTGAGAGATTATCGACTTGTCAGCCATCGTCTCACCAGCTTATCAGCTCACCAGCTCACCAGCTCACCAGCTATCAGCCATCAGCTATCAGCTGCTGACCCCACAGCGACTCATCAGCGACTCATCAGCCATCGTCTTACCAGCTTATCAGCTTACCAGCTTAACATCCAGCAACAAAGATCAGAGGTCTGACATCGGAGGTCGGAGGTCGGAAACCCCACCCTCTTCGCATGCCCGCATTTCAGCATCCCAGCGTCTGAGGTCCAGCGTCCGTTATCCAGCATCCAGTATCCAGCATCCGGATTAACCAGCCTTCCGTCTCCGTCTTGTCCGGATATGGTAAATGATGTGTGCGGCGGAGATGATGAGGAGGGTCACCGCAAACAGGTCTCCAAAACGGCTGTAGAAAGTCAAGGGAAACGCCCCCGCGGTTATGGAATCTTTTAAGACCGCTTCAACAAAGAGATCACTTTTGGATTGGATTACGCCCGTAGGGGTGATCAAGGCGCTGAAGCCGGTGTTGGCGGCCCGTATCATGGGTCTGCGGTTTTCCACCGCCCGGAACACGGCCATGCTCAGATGCTGAAACGGGGCGCTGGTCATGCCGAACCAGGCATCGTTGGTAATGTTTACAAGGATATTGGCCCCGTTTCTGGTCAGCTCCCCGGCCAACTGCGGAAAAATCGCCTCAAAGCATATCAGGACCCCCACGGAAAGATCCCCTGTCTTGAGCGCCTCTGATTTCTCTCCCCGGGCAAAATCACCGGCAGCCGCCACCAGGCGATGGATAAAAGGGAGATATCTTTTCAAGGGTACATATTCCCCGAAGGGGACCAGGTGGATCTTGTCGTAATACAGAATGTCCCCGCTTTCCGGTGCGATCATGTAGGCCCGGTTGTAATAGCGAACGGCCCTCTTGTCCCGCCTGTATGCAGGGCTTCCAAATATGAGGACGGCCCCCGACTCCTCTGCAAGGGATACAATGCCCGGAGAAAATTTCGGATGGTCCTGAAAGAAAAAGGGGAGGGAGGTCTCCGGCCACACGATCAGTTCGGGATGGAAAGACCGGGTAGCGCGGGTGAGCCGGTAATAGCGCTGCAGGGTTTCCTCCTGGTATGCGGGATCCCATTTGACAGACTGATCGATATTGGCCTGTACGACCGCGGCCTTCACCGGGCGGCCCCCCTCTTCCCCGGTCCGGGCTTCGGAGAGCTGATAAAGGCCGTATACCCATGCCCCTGCCAGGAGCAGGACAGAAACGGGAAGTTCCCATTTGAGGACCCTGCCGTTTCGGCGGGGAGGCCTGAGGGAGATGCGGAAGATCAGGCCGTTCACACAGACAATGAGGAAGGAGATACCGTATACCCCGAAAAGGTCTGCCAGTTGAATGATATGGAGGTGTTCATATTGGCTGTATCCCAGAAGACACCAGGGAAAACCGGTCATCAGATGGGTCTGGAGATATTCCAGGCCCACCCAGTATCCGCCCAGAATGACGGAATAGAGAACCGTATCCGTGAGTCGGGATGCCAATGTGGAAAAAAGGGCCATATAGAGAGAGAGGTAGAGGGAAAGGAGAATGAGGGCAATCAGGGCGATAACGATATGGAGGTTGCCGTAGTGCTCCAGCACCACGATGATCCAATAAATGAGGGTCAAGAAATGGGCGAGACCGGAAACAAGCCCCAATTTAAAGGCATTGAAAGGAGAAGTGCCTTGAATCCCCTTCAGGAGGGGGACCAGGGCGAACCATGCCACGAATGAAAACTTCCCGGGAGGAAACGAAAGCGTCAGCAGGACGCCGGATAGAGCTGCAAGGAGGAGGTTGCGAAGGGACACCGGAGACGGTCTCGGCACAGGCATCATGGGACGGGGCTATCCATGACCGGAAATGGCGGATGCTTCTTCCTCCACTTCCCCGGGTGGCGGCATACGGAAGACGTGAACCTTTTCGATCCTTCGCTGGTCTCCCTTCTGGATGGTCATTTCAATATCCCGGAATCGAATCTTTTCGTTTGTTTCCGGTATTCTTCCGAGGAGGTGGATGATGAATCCGCCTACGGATTCGAATTCCCCCTCGGGCAGCTCCATATTGAGGGCCTCACCCAGTTTTTCAACGTCCAGCCGGGCGTGCACCACCAGGGAGCCGTCTTCGAGGCGGGTCAGCAGGGTTTCCTCATGGTCGTGTTCATCCATGATTTCCCCTACGATTTCCTCAAGAATATCTTCGATGGTGATGATGCCTGCAGTGCCCCCGTATTCGTCTGTGACAATGGCCAGGTGAGCCGTGGTTTCCTGCATATCCTTCAACAGATCGCTGACCCTCCGGCTTTCGGGGACAAAAAAGGCCTTCCTGAGAATATCCGCCGGGATTTTGGATTCAGGATCCTTGCCTGAAAGCTTAAGGAGGTCCTTTGCGTGAAGAATGCCGACGATTTGATCGATGTTGTCTTTATGAATCGGGATCCGCGTATGCCCGCAACGGGTAACGAGGTCGATGAGTTCACCTACTGTGGAATCCAACGGGGCAGAGGAGATTTCTGTCCGGGGGATCATTATGGAGTGGGCGGGTGTCTCCTTGAGATCGAGCACGCCGTAGACCATGTGGGATTCTTCATTTGTGATAAGCCCCTTTGCCTGCCCTTCGTCCATGAGATCATGGATCTCATCCGTCAGATCATTGCTGTCGTCAAGGCGTATTTTTTTTTTGATCAAAGATTTGATGAAATGAAAAAAACCCTGTTCAGAGCCGTCTTCCAAATGTGTTTTTGTCTCCTTGTCGAAACCCCTGTAAAAAATCCATTTTCCCTCTCCGGGTCACAGCGCCCATCAGGGATACAGGGATTCGAAAAATTTAAAAAGGCCTCCTGTAGAGGATTGCCCGGATATGGGAAGTCTTGGAGAGATTTTATTTTTGTCGCTGATGAATGTCAAGTTTTTTGCAATGACGGGTCTTGGAAGGTCAAAATATCTCTTGACTGCTAAGATTAACTATATTATCTTCTCGACAACGAACGGGCTGAAAGATGGATTAAGCGGGCATAGCTCAGTTGGTAGAGTACAAGCTTCCCAAGCTTGGTGTCGCGGGTTCGAGCCCCGTTGCCCGCTCCATTATTTTTGACAGGTCGGGCCTGATCCCCCCTTTTTGAGGTTATTGAACGGTTTTGGGACGGTTCATCTACTTCAAATTGCGGATACTGCGTTGGTTTTCATAATTCCTTATCGGTTTTTGCTCAAAGGACCTTATGTAATAAAGCGCTTTACAATTGAGTCTGCAGTGGGGAAGCGGGCGGGGTGGCCCGCTTTTTTTTATTTTCAGGCACAGGTCTCCGGCGCCAAAATCCCGGTGGAAGATGCCGCGGGCAGGCTGAGAACCACTCCCCTTGGGCCTCAGGCCTTGCGCCTATTTTATCAGGATCATGGGACGATGCATACGCAGGCTGTCAGAGAGGTAAGCCTTCTTATCGAACCGATTCTAGAGGAGATGGACATCGAGCTTGTCGATGTGGAATTTCTTTCAGAAGGCGGAAGATGGATTCTCAGGATCTACCTGGACAGGGATGGGGGGATTACCCTGGATGACTGCGTTCAGGTGAGCAGGGAAATCGGGGATTTGATTGAGGTGAAAGATCTTTTTCAACAGCCGTATGTCCTGGAGGTCTCATCCCCGGGTCTCAACAGGCCTCTCAAAAAGGAAAAGGATTTTGCCAATGCCGTCGGAAAGAACGTCAACATCCGAATGGTTGCCCCTGTTGACGGCCGCCGGAATTTCAAGGGAAAATTACACTCCTTTGAGGACGGCGTGCTGTGTCTGGCTGCCAACGACGATCGATTTCTCCTTCTCTATGAGGGAGTGGAAAAGGCCAATCTGGTGTATGACTTTGAAAATGAATAAGTGGCCTTCGAATCCGTCTTCCTCTTGACCCATGTCTGATTTGTCCTGAGAGCATTGATCCTGCCCGGGATGAACAGATCGTGATGTAATGGAAAATGCGGCAAGGACCGCCTTTCAAAGGCCTTAAAGAATTCAGTGTGCTGATGGAGCGAATAGTATGATTTCAGATTTAAAGAGGGTGATTGACCAGGTAAGTCGTGAAAAGGGCGTTGAGCAGGATGTGCTGATCGGAGCGCTCGAGGAAGCGGTGAAAGTGGCGGCTCGCAAGAAATTCGGCCCCGATTACGATCTGGAAGTCAACTATAATGAGGAACTCGGGGAGGTTGAGGCCTTTGAATTCAAGGAAGTGGTTGAAGAGGTGACCAACGAGCATCTTCAGATTTCCCTCGAGGAAGCCCATGACATTGACCCTGAATCTGAATTGGGAGACAGCCTCGGGATCAAAATGGATACCGACGCCTTCGGCCGAATCGCGGCCCAGTCTGCCAAGCAGGTCATTATGCAGAGGCTGAAAGAGGCCGAGCGGGATATGGTCTATGAGGATTTCAAAGATCGCCGCGGCGAGATCCTCAACGGGATCGTGCAGCGATTCGACAGGGGTGCCATCATTGTCAATGTGGGCCGGGCAGAGGCCGAACTCCCGCAGAAGGAGCAGATCCCGAGGGAGGCGTACAGACAGGGAGATCGGATCAGGGCATTTATTCTGGAGGTGAAGCAGTTCAGCCGAGGGCCGCAGATCATTCTTTCCAGGACCCATCCCAATTTTCTGGCAAGCCTCTTTGAAAATGAAGTCCCTGAAATTTCCGAGGGTATTGTTCAGATTGTTCAGGTGGCACGGGAACCGGGAAGCAGGGCCAAGATCGCGGTGGCATCAAAAGATCAGGATGTGGATCCTGTGGGAGCGTGTGTGGGCATGAAGGGGAGACGGGTCCAGGCGGTGGTCCAGGAATTGCGCGGGGAGAAGATCGACATCGTCACCTGGGATCCTGACGCAGCGAAATTCATCTGCAATGCCCTGGCCCCGGCCGATATCACACGGGTGATTGTGGATGAGGACGGCCGCAGCATGGAGGTGGTGGTCCCTGATGACCAGTTGTCCCTGGCTATCGGAAAGAGGGGGCAGAATGTGCGCCTGGCCTCCCGACTGACCGGGTGGAGGCTGGATGTTGTCGGAGAAACCAATTATAATACTGCGCTCAAGGATGGATACCGGTCGCTCCTGGACTTGGAGGGCATCGGCGAGAAGCGGGCAACCGATCTCTATGAGGCCGACTTCAAATCAGTGGGAGACGTGGCCGGCGCCTCTGTCGATGATCTCCTGGCCGTTAAGGGGATGACAGCGACCAAGGCGGAGACGCTCATTGATGAGGCCATCCGGTATGTTAAGGAACGGCGGGATGCAGAGACGTCTGAAACTCCGATGCAGGAAGCGGCAGGGGAGGAACCGGAGGGATCATTAGCGGAAGACGCAGAAAAATCCCCGGAATCGGAACCATCGGAGACGGATGGGGAGACCGTGCCGCAGGCGAGCGCCGACCACGAAGAAGCAGAAACGGCACCAGGAACCGAATCGTCGGAAACTCCTCAGGTGGAGGATGCTCCTGAGGAGGACGATCGGGAATCCGAAACATTGAAAACTGCAGATGAGTAGAGGAAAAGGGCACATACCCATAAGGACATGCATATCCTGCGATGCCAGGCGGGACAAGAAAGATCTGGTCAGGCTCATTCTGAATGCAGATGGGATGATTATTCGGGATGTGGACGGGAAAGGCGCGGGCCGCGGCGCCTACGTGTGTCCCGATGACTCCTGCCTCAGGCGCCTCAAAACGAGCAAGCGGCTGAAGAGAGCATTCAGGACGGGAGGCGTTGTTGCAGTTGATCCTGATTTTTTTGGCGCCGTCAACAATGCCCGAAGCCGTGAATCGGAAAATCAGGGCGGTGTGCAGACCATAATGAATTGCTTTGGGGGAATCAATGGCTAAAGTCAGGGTTTATGAATTTGCAAGAGAACTCGACATGGACAGCAAGAGTTTGGTGGACAAACTCGTTGCCGGAGGGCTGGACGTCAAGAACTACATGAGTACTCTTGATGAGTCGGCCGTTGCGAAGGCAAAAGAGATCCTTTCCGGCGCTGTGTCACAAGTGGTGGTAGAAAAGCGGATCAAACCGACAGTGATCCGCAGGCGTAAAAAAGTTGTCGTTGTCGAGCAGGTGCCCCCCGAAGTTACCCCGGAGGAGCCCCCTGAGCCGGAAGAGATCCCGGAAATTGAAGAAAGGCCTATTGAGGCGGAGGCCGAGGCGGAAGTTGAACCGGAGGCCCCTGCTCCCGCACCTGCGGCGTTGGCCGAAGAGAAAGAGATGCCGGTTCCCGAAGAACCCCCCCTGATCGAACCTGAACCCGAGGAGGCGGAACCTGCTGTCCCTGAAGAAGAAGCGGTCGTCAAGGCTGATGAGGAAGTCAAACCCAAACCGAAGAAGGGGAAAAAGAAAAAGATTGAACGGCCGGCCAGGATTATCATGCGGCCGGAAGAAGGACCCCTGAAAGACATGCTCGCCAAGCAGGTTGAAGAGAAGGCCGCAGCCGTAAGTCCTGAACCACCGATGCCGAAGGTCCCGGCAGCGGCGATCGAGGAAGAGGAGGAAAAACCGAAGAAGGGGAAGGCCTTTAAGAAAAAGAAAGAAAAAAAGGTGGGGGCGGTCGAAGAGGTGCCTGATCGGGGCACATTCCGGCGACGAAAGAAGGAAGTCTATGAGCGGGCCGATCTCTACAACGGCAAGCCCCGAAGGCCCAAGGGGGCAAAGGCCGGCAAAAAGGGAAAAGAGGTGGTCCGGAAACTGAAGCATACCGAAATTACGGTTCCCAAGGCCATCAAGCGAAAGATCGGAGTCCAGGAACTGGTGACGGTTACCGATCTGGCCAAGGCCATGGGGACAAAGGCCACTGAACTGATGAAACGGCTCATCAAAATGGGCGCCATGGTCAATGTCAATCAGCCGATAGACTTTGAGACCGCATCGTTGGTCGCCGAGGAGCTCGGTTTTGAACTGGAACTGGATACCTTCGAGGAGAAGACCCTCTTTGAAGACACGGTGGATCGACCCGAAGATCTGGTGCCACGACCCCCTGTGGTGACGATTATGGGGCACGTGGATCACGGCAAGACCTCGCTTCTCGATTATATCCGGAAATCAAATATTATCGGAGGCGAATTCGGGGGCATTACCCAGCATATCGGCGCCTATTATGTGAAGACCGATGGGGGTGATATCGTCTTCCTGGATACCCCGGGACATGAGGCCTTTACGGCCATGCGGGCGAGGGGGGCCAAGGTCACCGATATTATCGTGCTGGTGGTGGCGGCGGATGACGGGGCCATGCCGCAGACCAAGGAAGCGATCAATCACGCAAGGGCGGCCGGCATTCCGATTGTTGTGGCCGTCAACAAGATGGATAAGCCTGAGGCTGAACCCGACAAGGTGAAGAGGGAACTGGCCGACCTGAATCTCGCGCCTGAAGAATGGGGCGGCGAAACCCTGTGGGCCTATATTTCCGCCAAGACGGGCCAGGGCATCGACGACCTGTTGGGCCTGATCCTCCTGCAATCTGAAATGCTCGAATTAAAGGGCAATCCCGACAGAGACGCAAGAGGCACCGTAATAGAGGCGGAATTGGATAAGAGTCGCGGCCCTGTGGCCACGGTGCTTATCAAAAACGGGTCCCTCAATCAGGGCGACCAGTTTGTCTGCGGGGATTATTTCGGTCGTGTCAGGGCCATGCTGGATCATCGGGGGCGGAAGATGAAAGTGGCCGGTCCGTCCGTTCCTGTCAAGTTGTACGGCATTACGGGCGTACCCATGGCAGGGGATGAATTCATTGTGGTAAAGGATGAAAAGACCGCCAAACAGATCATTGACCATCGAAAGACCAAACCCCAGAAGCAGGACCTGGCGAGGCGTGGACCGGTCAGTCTCGACGACCTCTTCGACAGGATCAATAAGGGAGATATAAAGGAACTCAATATTATCTTGAAGGCCGATGTCCAGGGATCTGCAGAGGCCCTTTCCGAGTCGCTCGTCAAACAGAGCACCGATGCGGTCAAGCTGAATATCATCCATGCAGGGACAGGCGCCATCACGGAATCGGATGTAATGCTGGCCTCCGCATCAGGAGCGATTATTATCGGATTCAATGTGAGGGGCAATCCTCGCGTGGTTGAACTTGCGGACAGGGAAAATGTCGATATCCGGTATTACGACGTAATTTACAACGCCATTAATGATATCCGTCTCGCCATGGCCGGCCTGCTGGCCCCGGTCCTGGAGGAGCACGTGATCGGCCGGGCCGAGGTCAGGGAGATATTCCGCGTGCCGAAAATCGGCGCCGTTGCCGGATGTCAGGTCACCGAAGGACATGTGGACAGAAATGCAAACGTGCGGCTGTTGCGTGACGACGTCGTTGTTTTCGACGGCAAGCTGGGGTCTCTCAGACGATTCAAGGAAGACGTGAAAGAGGTCCAGAGCGGTTATGAATGCGGCATCGGCCTGGAAAATTTCAGCGATATCAAGCCCGCTGATATTTTTGAGATCTATGAGGTCAAAGAGGTGGCGGCAGAGCTCTAATATATGGTGGTGGGGACCCTCAAGATAGAATTCATGCTTTTTGACAACCGTTCGCTGAAGGGAAAGCGGAAGGTGGTCAGGAGCATGGTGGACAAGGTAAAGGCCAGGTTCAATGTCTCTATCGCAGAGGTCGGCGCCAATGACAAGTGGCAGAAAATCGAATTGGGAATCTGTGCCGTAGGCAATGACCGGCGTCACATCGACTCATCTTTGAATCACATACTCGGTTTCCTGGACGACCTCTGCCTTGCACAGATCGTGAATACGGAAATGGACATTATCAATCTGTGATGCCGAATTTTGGGAATTGAGGAGCGAGAATGGCAGTAGGGAAGCGCGCCGTGAGGGTGGGAGACCTGATCCTGAGGGAAATGGCATTTCTCCTCTTGGAAAAGATCAAAGACCCCCGGGTTCAGGGCGTTACCCTGACCGGAATCCGGCTCAGCAACGACCTCAAACAGGCAAAGGTGTTTTACAGTGTCCTGGGCGGGGAGGAAAAGGCGGAAAAAGCCCTGGCAGGCCTCAACAGCGCCAGGGGCTTTATCAAGAAACAGATCGGGATCCGAATGGAATTGCGTTACGTTCCGGAAATCTTGTTCGTTTACGACCGCTCCCTGGAAGAGGGAAGCCATATGGAACGGGTGTTCGAGGAGATAGGCGCATCCGAAAAAGGCCCTTCGTGACCCCCCTCGATTCCATAGCTGCCGTATTGACCGACGCGCATCGCCTTCTCATAATGACCCACAAGGATCCGGACGTGGACGGGATCGGTTCCATGCTGGCCCTCGGAAAGAGCCTTTCCGATGCGGGAAAAGAGGCGACGCTTCTGACTCAGGCGCCGCTCCGCCCTCCCCTCAGTTTCCTGAAGGGAGCGGGTCGGGTGGTCTCCCGAGTGGACCCTGACACGACTTTTGATGTGGCGGTGGTTCTGGATTGTGCAGAGAAGGAGAGACTGGGAAACATTGCCGATCAATTAGAGGCCCGTCTGACCCTGATCAATATCGATCATCACGAAACCAACGACCGATTCGGGGCCATAAACCTCGTCGAACCGGAGGGTTCTTCTACGGGCGAACTGGTTTTCGGGGTGATTCAGGCGGCCGGCCTGCCCATCGACCCGGATGTGGCCGGGAACCTTTTTGCGGCCATACAGGGGGACACCGGTTCTTTCAGATATGCCAATACCAGTGCCTCGGCCTTGAGAGCAGCTGCGGATCTGGTGGAGCGGGGTGCGGACCCCTGGGACATATCCCGAAGGGTGATGGACAATTATGGCATGTCCCGCCTTCGACTCCTTAAAATGGCCCTGGGCACCATCCAGCTCCATCATGAGGGGCGTGTCGGCGTCATGATGCTGACCCGCAAGATGCTGGAAGAGGCGGGGGCGCATGAGGCGGAGAGCGAACAATTTGTGGATTATCCCCGTTTCGTCAGGGGAGTTGAGCTGGGGGTTCTGATCCGCGAAACCGCCTCGGACGCGTACAAGTTCAGCCTCCGCTCCAACAACCGGTTGAACGCGGCCCGGCTGGCCTCCAGGTTCGGGGGCGGAGGACATGCCAAGGCTGCCGGATTCACCTATTCCGGCCCTGCGACGGCTGCACTGACGGATTTTCTGAAAGAGGCCGAACGGTGTTTGAATGGGACCTGCGACTGACGGGATACTCTTGATCGATAAGTGCAGGGGTGAAACCTCCCACGGCGTGGTCAAGAAGATCCGGTTCGCATTCCAGGATGCAGGCAGGGTAAAGGTCGGGCACGCGGGGACCCTGGATCCCTTTGCCACCGGATTGCTCATCGTCCTTTTGGGTCAGGGGACCAAACTCTCCCAGTTCATTATGCCGGGTGAAAAGGTGTATTCGGCAATCCTTGAACTGGGTGTTGAAACAGACACCCTGGATCTTACCGGAAGGGTGGTGGCCACTGCTGCCGTGCCGGATATGAGTTTGGAATATGTCCGGGAAAGAGCAAAGCGGTTTGTAGGGAAGCTTCATCAGGTGCCGCCGGCCTATTCGGCGATCAGGGTTAAGGGGAAGCGGGCCTATGAGCTGGCGAGAAAGGGCCGGCCCGTAGACCTCATGGCACGGGAGATTACGGTCCACTCCCTTCAGGTCCTGTCCATTGATCTCCCGTACATCCGCCTCCATATCCGGTGCTCCAGCGGGACCTATATCCGCAGTATCGGTTCGGAGTTGGGGAAGGCCCTGGGCCCGGGCGGGCGGCTTTCATCTCTTCGCAGGATCAAGAGCGGGCCCTTTGATGTCGAAACGGCGCTTTCCTCGGCAGAAATGGATCGTGGCACCGCCGGTCCCTCCCTGGCTGAGAGGATCATTCCCATGCGGGAGGCGATTCCTCATATGGGGGAAATTAATGTCAGTTCAAGTACGGCGGAAAAGGTGCGGCAGGGGTGCCAACCGGTCTGGGAAAAACTGATGGCGGGGTGTGACAGCACGAACGGCATCGAATCGGATTTTTGTAACGGATGGATCAAGCTTGTCAGTGACGGCAGGCTCGCTGCGATTCTACATGTCGCGCCCGGGAATGGCGGCGGTCGCGGCAGGGTCAATATAGAGAGGGTGTTTTCGTTATAGCGCAGACGGCAAGGGGCAGGGGGCAGTTCGCTGCGCCAAAAACATGAGGTCGCAATTCATATAATACACAGGAGGTACGAAAAGTGGTTCTGTCAGCGGGAGCAAAAAAGGAAGTTATTGAACAGTTTAAGATCCATGAAAAGGATACCGGTTCACCCGAGGTCCAGATTGCCTTACTTACCAAACGGATTCAATACCTTACCGATCATTTCAAGATTCACAAGAAAGATCATCATTCACGACGGGGCTTATTGAAGCTGGTTGGCCAGAGGAGACGGTTCCTCAATTACCTGAAAAGAAAAAATGTGGAAAAATACCGGACACTGATTCAGGAACTCGGTATTCGAAAGTAGCGAAAGTTGCACGAATGAAGGTCTAAGTTAATGAAAGGATAGATATATGATAACGAGCAGTTCTATTGAGATAAATGGTCGGCCGCTGAATGTGGAGACAGGGCGTGTTGCAAAACAGGCAAGCGGCTCGGTGGTGGTGACCTACGGCGAAACCGTGGTTTTGGTGACCGCGGTATCCACGGACGAGGTCCGTGAAGGCATCGATTTTCTTCCCCTGACAGTAGAGTATCAGGAAATGTCCTATGCGGGAGGGAATATCCCGGGCAATTTTTTCCGAAGGGACATGGGAAGGCCGAGTGAAAGGGAGACCCTCACGTCGCGACTGATAGACAGGCCGCTCAGGCCCCTGTTCCCCGAAAACTACCATTTCGAGACCCAGGTCATTGCAACGGTGCTCTCTACAGACAAGGAAAATGAGTCCGATATGCTGGCCATGTTAGGGGCCTCGGCCGCGCTGGAGATCTCGGATATCCCCTTTTGCGGGCCCATCGCAGGGGTCAGAGTCGGGAGAATCGATGGCCGGTTCATCACCAATCCCACCATCAGCCAGCAGGATGAGAGCGATATCAATCTGATCGTGGCAGGGAATCGGGACGGCGTTGTCATGGTTGAGTCGGGGGCCAAATTTGTCTCTGAGTCCGACATGATCGAGGCGATCTTCTACGGTCATGAGGCCCTTCAGCCGATGCTGGATATGCAGGAGCAACTCAAGGCCAAGGTCGGCAAATCCAAGCGGGTAATCCCCCCCGTGGAGACGGACGCGGCCCTTGAGGCCAGAATCAGGGAAACCGCCGGTCCTCTGTTAAAGGAAGTGATTGCCACGGCAGAAAAGATGGCGCGGCAACGGAAGCGAAGTGACGCGGAAAATCAAACCGTTGACCTCCTTTCCGCCGAATTTGAAGGGAAAAAATCAGAGATCAAGGAAGGTGTACATTCCCTCGAAAAGGCCATGGTGCGTGAGATGATGTTGTCCGAGGGAAAACGGATTGACGGACGTCCGTTCAACCAGGTGAGACCGATCGACTGCGTGGTAGGGCTCTTGCCCCGCATACACGGATCCGCCCTCTTTACACGGGGGGAAACCCAGGCGATGGTCCTGACCACACTGGGAACCGAACGGGATGAACAGCGGATTGAATCGATCTACGGGGACTATTTCAGTTCATTTATCTTTCACTACAATTTTCCGCCGTACAGTGTGGGTGAGGCCAAGCGGCTGGGAGGTCCGGGTCGGAGAGAGATCGGACATGGGGCCCTGGCCAGACGGGCGCTTCTGCCCATCCTGCCGGATAAGGAAGAGTTTCAATACTGTATCCGGGTGGTTTCGGAGATCCTGGAATCCAACGGCTCTTCCTCAATGGCCAGCGTGTGCGGCGGCTGCCTCTCACTCATGGATGCGGGGGTTCCGATCAAGGCGCCGGTTGCCGGGGTGGCCATGGGCCTTGTCAGCGACGGTGAGCGGGTGGCGGTGCTGACCGATATCATCGGCGATGAAGACCATTATGGGGATATGGACTTCAAGGTCACCGGCACTCGGGACGGAATCACGGCCCTCCAGATGGACATCAAGGTGGAACGGCTGACACGGGAGGTCATGGAACAGGCCCTCGAACAGGCAAAAGAGGGCCGGCTGTTTATCCTGGATGAGATGGAGAAGGCCATTTCACGGCCCAGGACGGATGTCTCACAGTATGCCCCGATCATTGCGTCGGTCAAGATCAGCCCTGAAAAGGTCCGGGTCCTGATCGGACCGGGGGGAAAGACCATCCGGGAAATCTCCAATACATCCGGCGCAAGAATCGATGTGGATGATGAAGGGACGGTCACGGTTTCCTCTCCGGATAAGGAAGTCAGCGACACGGCCATAAAGATGATCCGCCAGATCGTCCAGGAGGCGGAGGTCGGCAAACTGTATATGGGAAAAGTGGTCAAGATCATGGATTTCGGTGCATTTGTAGAGATCTTCCCCGGTACGGACGGCCTGATTCACATATCGCAACTCGCGGAAGAGCGGGTGAACAAGGTGACGGATGTGCTTAACGAAGGCGATGAGGTATTGGTCAAGGTTCTCGAAGTAGGGAACGACGGGAGGATACGCCTGTCGCGAAAGGCTGCTTTGGGAGAAAGCCTCGACAATGTATCATAAGACAATACTCGACAACGGCGTCAGAATTATCTCCGAACGGGTGGAGCACCTGCGATCGGTTTCCCTCGGTATATGGGTAAACACCGGATCGCGCGACGAGACCCGTTCGGAGAATGGGGTTTCCCACTTTATCGAACACATGAGTTTTAAAGGGACTCGTCATCGCGACGTTCTCCAAATTGCCAAGGAACTGGATATCATTGGAGGACTTTCAAATGCCTTTACCGGGAAAGAGAATACCTGCTTTCACGGCAGGGTACTGGGGAGACATTTCGGCCGTCTGGCCGAAATCCTCTCCGACATCTTCCTGAATTCGACCTTCAATGCCGTTGACCTGGAGCGTGAACGGGAGGTCATCCTGCAGGAAATCTGCATGATGGAAGATACTCCGGACGACAATCTTCATACGCTTTTCACCGGTCTTTTCTGGGATGGTCATCCCATTGGCTGGCCCATCCTGGGAACCGGGGAGACCGTATCGGCAATCAGCAAGGAAACCATTCTTAATTATATCCAAAAATCCTATATCCCGGAGGAGATCCTCGTGGTGGCGGCGGGGGAGGTGGACCATTCCGACATGGTCTCCTTTTTCAAACCGCTTTTCGAGACCCTATCGTGCTCCGGCGAAAACCGTTCCGGTCGCAGTGCGCCTGTATCCAGAGGGGGCTTTTCCACGCATCACAAGGTCCTGGAACAGGTTCATATCTGCCTGGGGGGGAAGGCGCCTTCCCAGTTGGACGAGAAACGATTCGCGTGCGCCATCTTCAACACCATCCTGGGCGGGAATATGAGCTCCCGTCTTTTTCAGGAGATCAGAGAAAAGAGGGGGTTGGCCTATTCCGTATATTCCTTTCTGTCCACCTATGTGGATGCAGGCCTTTTAGGAATTTACGCGGCCACGGAACCGAAGCATCTCAATCTGGTGCTCCAAACCATCCGGAATGAGATCGTGAAGCTGTGCAGGGGCGAGTTGAGCGGTACGGAAGTGGCAGAGGCCAAGGAGCATCTCATCGGCGGCATATACCTCGGCTCTGAAAGCGCCGATAACCGGATGATGCGTATGGCAAAAAATGAGTTTGCCTTCGGACGATACGTGGACTATGAGGAATTGGTCTCCGGTCTGGAGCAGGTCAGTATGGATGACGTGGTGGCGGTTGCCCGCAGCACGTTCCAGGAGCGCGGGATCTCCTTTGCCGCTCTCGGTCCGGTGGAGAAAGACTCGGTTGACAGGGATCTCCTGATATACGAGGGATGATCCTCGATTTCTCCATGGCTGCCGGAACCGATACCCATCCTCAATTCTTAACTCATAACTCATAACTTGAGAGTCCAAAGTTCTCACGTCATGCCGGACTTGATCCCCGCAAGTACGGGATCTTCGACCGGCATCCAGAACATTTAACTTGTCAAAAATACACTGGATTCCGGCTTTCGCCGGAATGACTGCCTGGAATTTATGCATTCAATAAAAGCAATACATTACGAGAACTTTGGACTGTGGAGCTCATAATTCTTAATTCTTAATTCTTAATTCTTAATTCCGAACAGGTCGCCTTGGATCGTATCTCCGTAAATATCCAACCGCTCAAACACCACCAAGGGCTTCCCCTTCCGGCCTATGCATCGGACGGCGCTTCCGGGATGGACATCCGGGCCTGTGTGGAAGGCCCTGTTACATTGAACCCGGGCGAGATCCGTCTTATCCCTACCGGTCTGGCCGTCTCCATCCCATCCGGATACGAGGCCCAGATTCGGCCGAGAAGCGGACTGGCCCTGAACCACGGCATCGGCATGGTCAACTCGCCGGGGACCATTGACTCCGACTACAGGGGCGAGGTCGGCATCATCCTGATCAACTGGGGAAAAGATCCCTTTGTGGTCCGGCGGGGAGACCGCATCGCCCAGATGGTGATCTCCAGGGTAACCAGGGCCGAGATCTCAGTGACATCCGATCTTGACGCCACCCATAGGGGAACCGGCGGCTTCGGTCACAGTGGGATTGAGTGAAACTGGATACTGGATGCTGGATGGGTGGCTGATTGGAATACTGGAATACTGGAATGTTGGGATGCGGAAATGCCGGTCTTTCTGACCTCCGACTTCTGACTTCCGACTTCCAACCTTTGGGCCCGCTCATATGAAAAACGTGCTTAGATTTTCAGTGCTCGCCTCGGGGAGCGGCGGAAATGCCTGTTTTGTGGAGACACCCAGGGCACGCATCCTGGTTGACGCCGGGCTGAGCTGCCGTGAAATGGAACGTCGACTCACTGCGGTGGGGGTCTCGCCAAGCCGCCTGGACGCGATCGTTTTGACCCATGAGCATCTGGATCACATCAGGGGGGCGGGACCGATGGCCCGTCGCTACAACCTACCCGTTTACATCAATTCGGGAACCTTGGAAACGGGGCAAAAGACCCTGGGCAAGCTTCCCCAACTTCGAATGATGGAAACCGGCGAATCTCTCTTCATCAACGATCTCATCGTAGAGACCTTTACAAAATGCCATGATGCCGCCGATCCCATGGGCATTGTCCTTTCATCCAACGGAACCCGAATCGGCCTTGCCACGGACCTGGGCCGGAGCACCCGACTGGCCGAAGAACGATTAAAAGGCTGCCGGGCCCTGATCCTGGAATTCAACCATGATCCGGACATGCTGGATGTGGGGCCTTACCCCCTCTATCTCAAACGACGGATCAAGGGCTCAGACGGACACCTCTCGAACCGGCAGGGCGGAGAACTTCTAAGGGCTGTTTCCCATGCTGATTTGAGGCTCGTCGTCCTTGCACACCTAAGTAAAACCAACAATGCCCCTGAGAAAGCCCGGGAGGAAGCGGTTCGGGTCCTTGGGACGTGCGGCCTCGGGGGGACCGCCATATGGGTCGGGAACCAGGATGTGCCCGGGTCGATGATTGAATTGTAAGGTTTCCGGCGACCCTGCACAGCAGCGCCCCATCACGATCCGCTCCATTTAATCCCATTCCTTTCTTGGGTGGGCGGAGTGTTGCGCAACCAGCCGGTAAGGACCTGGACGATATTTTTATACAGTACGGGGTATTTTTCAAGAATCTCTTCAAAATCGTCACTGGAAATCATCAGCATCCGGCAGTCGTTCATACAAACGGCCGTGGCCGCACGGCCCTTTTTGTCCAACAGCGACACCTCGCCAAAACATCGGGTGGCGCCCAGTTTGGACAGAAGGCGCCTCTCCTCGTTGACGATGTCCACCTCACCTTCCAGGATCAGATACAGGGCGTTCCCCCTGTCCCCTTTTCTGAACAGCACGTTTCCGGCCTCAAGCCTGACCTCTTGGGCGATCTGAGCGATCACCATCATATCGCCAATGGAAAACCCTCTGAAAAGCGGGACCTTCCGCAAAAAGTGGACTTTTTCCATGACTGGTATCATGTCTTCCGTCTCCTTTGAACTGGACCCCAATCGTTCTCTCATGCCGGGCGGCATATCCAATATCGCCGAAATTTCAAGCCAGTGATTGCTTTGCCCCAGGATTTCTTCATACACATCCATGACATTCAGGCGGGGACCCGGCAACGGGGCCACGTCGACAATGATTCCGTCCTCGAACGTAATGGATTCCAGAAACGTTAACAATTCAGGATAGTTTTCCTTTATCAGGCTCTCCAGATATTCAATGGACTTGGCCTTGACATGGGACGCGTCCACCTGTTGACAGGAGGTCTGGGTGATCCGGCAATAGGAATCAAATATGGCCAGATCGGAATGGAACATGTTCAGCACCTTGAATATGGACCAGATCCGATGCTCGATATTTCTCGCCAGTTCGATCAACATGAGGCTTTCAGGTTTAGATGATGACACGGCTCTCCAATAACGGCAGTATTTCCTGCATTGGTGAATCTCTTCGAGCAGATTTTCCATAATCCGGTGGTAATCCAGATTCGGTTCCGCTGTCTTGATCCTGGCCACGCAATCGAGGGCCTCCTCCCGAATCAGAGGGACGTTGTAGCGCCGAAAAACATCTGTCAGAAAATCCACCGCATCCTGCGAAGGGATATGGCGCAGGGTCCGAATACAGTTTTTCAGCTCAAAATGGGTTTTGGACTCAATGATCATTTCGAGCATGTCCGAGATGACCTCAAATGCACGGGCGCCGAAGCGCGCGAGACTGCGGTGAAAGACCTCATCGTTGACAATCCGCTCATAGCCCAGATGCTGGATGCAGGAAGTAAACAGCCCAAAATCTTCCAGCTTGGCCGCGGCCTCAAGAATGACCCGGTATGCCCGCCGGTCTTCCATATCAACATGGCGTTGTATCCCATCGGTCAGGTGTGAAAGCCTCAACTCACCGATGAGCCAGATCCCGGCCAGTATGGCGGCGTGGTCCGTGGCGTGGGAAAGGGCTGCCGCTTCCTGGGCCGCAATTTCCATGAGACCCGCGGACCCGGTCCGATATGCCGCCGCGAGCACATATTTACGGAGGTCTATGGGAAGATCCATACGCATCCATTCCTGGACCCGGGCCTCATTGGAGATGCCCCATGCCGCAACCGCCTTGAGACAGGCCTTTTTCAGATCGGGATCTGTTTCCCGGGCAAAGAGGGCCTCTATCCGGCCTATCAGTTTCTGAATGCCCAGTTCGGTTACCACTGAAACCGCCTCCAGACGCACCTCGATGTCCCTGTTTTCAAGGAGAGCGCTTAGGATGGCGTTGAGATCAGGGGAGTAGTTGTTTTGGATAATATTGAGGATATAGAGATATCCGAACCGATCATCGCTTTCGGCCACCACTTTTTGGTATTGCTCCACGATGTAGTTGGTCTCAAGTCTCACTAACGAGTCCATGGAACGCTCCACCGGAAGTCTGCGGAGGACCGACCGCTTAAGAGAAGAGATATATGCATTGGGAATTCGCAATACCACGGCGGTCATCAGACCAAGAAACAGCATGATGAGGATGCAATAAATCAAAAACGGGCTGGTCTGCGGGGGGATCGCCACAAAAAATGCGCAGATGACAATGACGACCCATGGCTTGATCAGGAGTTTGGCATACATCCTCAGGGCGTTGCACAGCTTTTCAGGGATGGAAAACAAGAGCAACTGGTAGGCGGCGTCAAAGATAATCCTCCGCATCAGCTCGTTGGCGCCGCAGGCGACGATCGTGCCCCAGAATAAAATGCCTTCGAATCCGGGTCGGCGGGCGAGGTACACCCCCAGGATGAAACCAAGGATGGGGATCAGGATCAGCGGGTACGACAGGAGGATGCGTCCGTTCAGCCAGAGCCTCGAGAAGAAATAGATAAATACGAGTTGCAGGGCCACCTGAAAAATGCTGATGAATGCCTTGTACTGACCGATGAATTCGGTCTTGGGATCGGGCATCGTTAATGGATCGAACGATGCCGTGGCCACTGTGGCCGCAACCGGATATCGGACGTTGACCTGGGTGTCGAAGAGGACCTTGAAGAAAAGATTGAATATCCCCACAAGGACCGTCAGGTAGATGATGGACCGGATGATGCCATATTTCTTTTGAGAGGTAAAAAGGGTCTTAAACCGCATCTTTTCAGTAGAGAAGGTGGTGAAGATCCGGTCGCGGTGGCGGAAAAAAATATAGGTCACGATCAGGTAGCTGATGCCTGAGAAAAGGAGCACCAGAAGGAGAAAGAAGGTCTCGTTGTTTTCCGGGACAAGCCGGATAATGCCCCGGCCTGAGATGACCGCGGCCACCCCCCCTGAAAAGAGAAAGAGGTTCTGGATCTTCTTGGATTGACGGATATCGATGGCGTAATTGATCAGGGTCCAGGTCTGAACAAGGATCAGGTCGTCTAAAATGTCATAGATAATAAAATAGAAGGCAGCCGGAAGAAACCGCTGCTCAAACCCTGGGAACAGTACAGGGAGCAGATAGAGCACCAGTGATGCGCCGGAGAGAAAGAGGAGTTCTCTCTTGATGCGGTATTCGAAGGAGGTCCTTGGGCTTAGCATGTGATAGATGAGATAGAAGAGGATAAAGCAGACGCCGGAAAGCCCGTAGAGAAAGAAGTAAGGTCTCTGATTGTAGACGTCTTTAAAGACGGGAGATGTCTGAATGGCTGTCAGAAAGTTGCTCTTGGTAAAAGAGGTGACAAGGGTAAAACAGGTGATGTTGAAGAAAACGAAGAGGCATAACGCAACAATCAGCTGGACGTGACGGCGGTTGGCAATGGTATGATCTGACATGGCGGCCCGATACAACAGGGGACCCGGACGCTCCCGGTCCCGCCTTCCTCTTAATTTTCATCCAACTTCAAGATGTTGCGGTTGAGAGGACAGGCAGCACTGACGCGTCTCAACTCCCTCACAAAGGGTATGCTGGTCGGTTTGTAAAATTGAATGGCCTCCGGTTCATAAGCAGCCTCATACAATGATATATTTTTATATACTTTCCCCCTGACAGCCCTTTTTCCAATGAATTTAGAGGTCGGGGCCTTTTCAAAGACCACCCTTCCGTCAGGCGCGTAATGGTAGCCATTTTTGTAGAGCCACTTGTAGAAGGATTTCCGGTCCGAGGGGGCCCTCATCTGGTGCGGCTTTTTCCCCTTGAGCGAGTAGGCGTAAAAATATTTCACACCCATGACCTCTAACCGTCCATCCCCGTCGATATCAAACACATCGAACTGATCGGATCTGTTTCGAAAGGTCTCCACCTTCCCCAGCAACGCTTCACTGGAAGGGAGCATCTGCCGAAGTTCTGAAATATGGCCGGCGTTCACGTGGGTGCAGCCGTGGCTCATGGGCCCCCGGCTGAGGAGCCACAGGTGGGGATAGGGTCGGCCGGTCCGGCTGTCCTGGGTATTGTTCTTCCATTCCTTTGGAATAAACCCGTTCGTGCGGGTGTCGATATTGAACCAGAGGGTGTGGAAGGAGTTGTGAAGCTTCTCGCCCACGTGCATATACGGAATCCAGGGCAAATACCCGTAACAGGGGATGTCGGGGATGTGGTCTACCACCCTGGTCCGCTGGTGATGGGTGAGGGCACGCTTGCCCGGGTATGGATACTGCGGGATGCGTTGTCCTTCGTACTGAGTGAATGCATTGGCGGTCCCCACAGGGTAGATGGCTGTAAACTCATAGAAATCGAGATCAGTCCCTTTCAGGGGATATATACCTCCTGTCGCGGTTTCAAACAGATCGACTGCCGCCGCATAGAATTTATCCCAGAAGATCTTCCCTCTTTGACCTTCTTCATACACCGCATACAGGGTGATGGCCCGGTTCAGCTTGGCCCTTAATCCCGTAAATAACTCGGAAAGCCACATCCGTGTGGGAAGCATCTGATTGATCAGGTCGAGGCATTGGGCCATGGAGGGCTTTTTTCCCAGATATGGGTTCAGAAGGGATGACCAGTCATGCATTCTCCGGTCAAAATCGATCCGGATGTGAAAGACCCGCCCCGGATTCAGTTTTTCAAGCATCTCAAGACCAAGTTTACGGAACCCCGCCGCATCCATCTCCTTTTGAAGACCGGCCAGCCCCAGGATGTCTTGTTCCATGATGACGGAACAAAACTTTTCAAAGCCCCTATTCTGGGTCAGCGTGAGGGTCCCGTCTTTGATAAGCTGATTATAAGTGCGGTACCGGAGCGCCAGATCGGGCAGGTAGTTATCCACGGTCCGATCTGACAAGACAACGGTCACGCGAAGCTGATTGCCGCGGCCCACATGGATGTGAATCCTCTCCGGGTCCTGGCATCGGGGAGCAAAGCCCGTATAAAAGGAAGGCTCCAGACGGTAGAAATAAACGCCGGGAGGCTGTGCCTCCGTCTTCTTTTGATCCGGGGTCTCATCTGTTGAAGCTCCGGCGGCCTGAACGACCCAGCCTGTTATGAATAAAAGGATGATGAAGGCAATTAGTTGCCTCCCCATGCAGAAGCGTAGAAGCGATGTTGTCATTTTAATTCCGATATTATCCTGGTGAACCTGCAAGTTTCCGGCCCCTGTATTCAGCGATCAAAAGAGGCACCATCAGCATCCATACGAGGATCAGCGCGATGATCATATAGTTGATGGTGAAGGGGGTCACGGGCATCAAGGCCTGAAGGCCGATAATAACGACACCGATGCCCCCCTTGGCAAAGCGGTATATAAACATGTCAATGACCGCCTTGCCCTTGTATTTCTCAATATAGGTCAGAGGGATGTAGAGGATCTCCTTGGCAGCGCGAAAGAGTGAATAGGTCAGGCTCTTGTTGGCCACTCGCGTCCCGAACAAAACGGTCATGGTAGGGAGGAAGAAAAAGGCGAAAGATCCGGCGCCCATGATGGCCGGCACCAGCAACAGCGACAGCAGCAGCCCCAGGAAATGGAGAATGGGTGCACTGACCACAAACTGAAGGATCAACGATATCACATTGGTTGCGCCGTAGAACTTGGCCAGGTAGGCGGTCCTCAGGTCCAGTTCCGTGATCTGGACCTCCAGGACCTGGTTGAACTGAAGACCGATCAGCGCCGTCACAAACTGGCTTAACATCAGCATGATGCATATCAGGATCAGGTATTTTGACTTGAACACCACATCCAAACCGCCCCAGATGGCGGTCTTTTTCTCCTTTTTCCGGTGTCCTTCGGCCCCTTTTTCCAACGGACGGTCTTTCGAACGATTACCGCCGTCATCAATCCGCGCCCTGTTCAAGGTCTCAGAACTCTTTTTATTGGCGTATCCGAACAGCGAGACGCCTGCCAGCAAGGCGCCGCAGCCCACAAACAAGAGGTTATTGGAGCCCAAGACAGACGCCAGATTGACTGTCAAAACGCTCGCCGCAATCCCGCCGATGGAACATGCCCCGGCCAGAAAACCATACAGCGTCTTGCCCTCGTTTTCAGAAAACGTGGCATCGCAAAAGCTCCACAATTGTTCGATAAGAATGACCACATAGATGTCTTTTACAATAAAGGCCGTAAGGGCAAATCCTCTGTTTTTCGCAGAGAAATAGACGTAAAACAGGAGGAAAAAGGCGATTGCGATAAAATTGCTCGCTGCATAGAGCCGGTAAGGTCGGTTAGCGCCGACAAATTTGTTGTAGACCCAGACCACCGCAGCCGTGGCCGCGGCCGAGATGATCCATACATGGGGCATTTTGGACGCCCCCCAGGAGCAGAGAAAGAGAGACTCGCAGACCGGCCGGATGAAGCTGTAGCTGAACAAGATCAGAAAAAAGCACCCGAAAAGCGGCAGAAAGACACCCTTTTTCTCCTCGACTGCGGAGAAGAAGCCCGCATCCCATCGCTTGCGCCGATTCATTTTTTGACCTCGCAGTGAGTACCTTATTTCCAATACCCCTGTAACAAAAAACAAGAAAATCTGTTTGTATCTCAGTACGCCTTATTTTATAGACTCAGACCCCGGTGAAACAAGAGCAAAAAATGGTTTCACAGGGCAGGCGGAGCCACCCCGAGTGAAACAACACAGAAAAGGTTTCACGGGGCAGGCAAAGAACACAGAGAAAAGGGCATGTTCCCGTTTATTTTCAAAAAAACCTTTGTGTGCTCTGTGTCTCTGTGTGAGTCCCGCGGGATTGGTTGCGGGTATCCCCGTTAGTCATATATCTGTGGCCCCAAGAGCATGACGGCCTGCGGAGCCCATTGTTTGAATTCTGCATGTGTATGCCACGTTCAGGCGGGAAAATGCCGGCGGATGCGAACAGGGTCTGTCTTCTCCCGCCTCGCGGGGAGAGGGACTGCCATCGGCCGGCATGTCGCGAAATGCGGCGTATCAGGGCTGCCACGTGACCTTTTCCTCTAGCGAAAAAGGCTGTTGTTCCTTTTCCTTCATCCCCTTGTCCAGGGCAGTAAGGGCCGGCAGATTTCTCAAATCACTGTTGCCGACAAACGGGCGGGTTTGGAAGAGAAAGAGCTTTCCATTCACAAATCCGTACTCGATATCCCAGGGCAGGGGACTGCCGTCAACACCCGCTTCAGGGGTGAACTCCTGTTCTATCTTTTCAGCAGCCGCCACAAGGGCCCTCAGTTCATCGTCTGTGAGGACCCGCTCGGACCCTGTGGAGGGAACCATTTGCGAGCCGCCTTTTCCCTCCAGGATCAGCATTCGCCGGGTGGGCGACTTGAACTGGTTCAACAGTACGGTTTCGTTTTTGCTGTAAAGCAATGTCTCGGCAGGGGACCCGTCCACCGTGCCCCCCACCCCCTCGGCCGTGGCAATGGTCATGCGCGTGGGGTCGCCTGTATCCACATCCGCGGTGATCAGCACACCGGATTTTTCCGACGGCACCGATTCCAGGACCACGATGGAAGGGAAGACCAGGTTCGGATCGCTGATGACCGTCTGACGCCAGGAAAAGGAACGATAGGTAAACGGAGAGGCCCACACCGCTTTGATCCCTTCCAGTACGTCGGAAAAGGTCATGAGGTTGAAAATGGTGAGGTTAAGTCCCGCGCCGTTGAAGTTGGGCATGTCCTCCACATTGGTGTCCGAACGGACAAAGACGCCCCGCAGGCGGTCGGCCTTGCTGTCGGCGAAAAGGCCCTGGGCGGCGAGTTGCTCTCTCAGGGCCTGCACAAAGGCCGGGTCAAGGTCGATCTTTTCGATGGAATGCCGAATAACATTCAGTCTCGGCTGTATCCATTCAGCCAGTTGCGCCGATGACATGGCGGGGTCCTGGAGCAAATTATTGAAAAACGTATCGTATGTGCCGCGCACAAATGCCGTCAGGGGTTGGCCGGCCACTGCAATTCCCTTGACCTTGAGGCCCTCAGGCAAAACCACACTCGCCTTTTCGAAGTGTGCTGCATAAATGCCAAAGGGGATGACGACCCCGCGTGCCACATTATGGGGGAAGTAATATGTCAGCTCTCCTAAAAAGGCCGCCTTGGGCCCGCAGATAACCCCTGAATCCTTCCGCCTGACATCCTGGAGGCACAGCACCCGTGTTTCCTTGAGGTTCAGGCGTCCCGCGTCTATCATCAATTTCCCGGACTGCCCCCGCACATCCGCGTCTTGCGTCCGTTTGATGTTCTTCTGGTATTCTGCCAGGATCTTTTCGTCCACCGGGTCCATCTTGTCGGCTTCCTTGAGAATGATTCGGCCCATGGGCGTCACGGCATAAAAGAGGGATTTCCCCTGCACGGCAGCCAGCCTGCCGTAAAGGGCGTTCAGGAAGACGGCATTGGGAACGCCAAGGGCCCGGGCCAGCAGCTGCACATGGGAGACCACGTTTCCTTCGTCCTTGGTGATGATGCCTGCCACCGGCTCCAGCTCTGCATTGGTGGTCTCAAGGGCAAGGATATTGTCGCGGGTATAGGTGCCTGATTCTCTGAAAAAGGCCAGCGGCCCCAGGGCAAGCCCTGGATTCAACGCCCGAACCCCCTGAACGCGGGTTTCCCCGATGATGTGGTGCTTCAAATCCAGTTTGGTCAGCAAATGTCCCCGCAGGGACGTGATGATGTCGGCATATGCCATGAGGGGCGAGGAACGGATAATGTCGTCATTGATGCGCTGAACCTCGGGGAAAAGATACACCCATGGGTCCCACACGTCTGAAAATGCCGTCCGTATGGAGGCCTGGGCCCATTCCACCACCAGGTTGGCCCGATTGAGGGTACGGTAGGCCTCGCCGATGGTGAGATCCCTCTTATCGAGGAGCCTGTTCAAGGATGAGGTCCCGGATTCGTACTCCCGGCGACTCATCAGACCGGCCCCGTAGCTGCCGGCCAATGTATCCTTGAGGATGCCGACAAGTTCCCTCACAGTCCAGTCCCGGTCCGCTTCCATGAGTCGATTCGTGGTCATGAGCATGAGCAGGTTGGCAGAGACATTCAGGTTGATCAATGTGACGGCCTCTTCAGGCGGTATCTGCCTGGCCGCTACGGTTTCCCTGGATGCCGCCACCAGGTTCCCCAGCATGTGGAGAAGCCTGAGGGGTGCATTCCCGGGAATGTCAAGAACCGTTTGGAGCAGGTCCAGAATGCCCTTGTCGGAAATCCCGGGCAGGTACTCTTTCAGCTGGCCTTGATCCACATGGGTCATCTTTCGGACCAACTCAATTAACTTACTGTAATTACCCGCATTTGCCTTGTCTTGGGGGTGCTTCTCCCGAAACTCCTCGATAAGTTGAATGGACCCGGAAGAGAGGCGGTTGTGGACCAGGTCTTTCACTGGTTTGAACGGTTTGTAGTTACGATACATGACCAGCGAGAGGTTCCGGACGTCATTGATCAAGGACAGGTTGCACTTACAGAAGAACCGTCTCTGCAATTCGTATTGCAGCAGGTAGTTGTGAAAATCCTTCCAGTCTTGGAGGGCATAATATTTGGCAAAAAATATGGGGGCGTACCTGACCTCGAACTCGCTGCCGGATATGCCGCCATAGGCCCGGGCCATGGTGAGTTTGGAATCCGGATGGGTCTCCATGTAGTATTTCTCAAGGATAAATCCCCGGGCCACGCGATGATGGTCAGGGGTTTCATCCCACAGAAACACCTCATTAGAGAAGATATTGCCCACGTATACCCCGTGCCGGGCCAGTTTCTTGGCCAAATCGTTCCGATAGGCCGAGCAGAAGAGCTGGCCCACCCCTTCCAGTTCCATACAGGGATTGGGCCGGACCCGCATGTCCTTGTCGGCCACCGGCGCCAGCCTGCCGTTGGTGCAGGTGCATGTGTTAATGTCAAAGGGACCCTTGAGCTTGGCCTCGATGGCCTTGTAAGTGCGGCGCAGATCCTTTTTCTCCTCTGGAGTCAACCCGGCCATGACCGGACCGGCACACAAACAGATCAACAGCAGGATCAGCACCCAGGCGAACTTTTTCATTGAAGACCCCTTCCAAAAAACCTACAATCAACCCATTGTTATAGAAAAAAACGGGGTTACTATACCATTGGCAATGGTGCATTGCAACATCAACAAACGCCCTTCGGCCGTTTCATTCCGAAGCCTCTGGATGATCAGCGTGGCCTTTCTTCACGCCACGGGCGGAGGTCAGAACCAATGGATGCCCTGAAGGAGTGCCTGTTTTTCGTGCATGTGGTGAATCCTTGCGGCCCTATAAACCCGGTAGATTATAAACGAAGATTCGAATGAAACTAAAGCGGGTAACCGCAACCAAAGTGGCTCTCGAGTGACTTTTTATTATCAAGGGGGTTCGATGTCGCCAGACATTTGGAATGTTGGAATACTGGAATAATGGAAGATTGGGAAAGGAACCTGGATCACCCAGGAAAGGTTTTTTTCCTTAAACCCATTATTCCATTATTCCAAACTTCCATTATTCCAAATTAAAGACGTCACTCTCCCACAATCATCTGATTGTTTTTTGTTGCAGAAAACCTCGGAATAAGGTGCTAAGGAATGGAATGAACGGTCTTCAGTCAAACGAAAATTATAAGCGATGCCTCCGCTTTTTGGTCCTGGTCCTCCTCCTGTGCCTTTGGGCCTGCACCCCTGCCGCGTCCAAACCGGACAGCCATTCTTCTACCCACCATCTGGTGGTTCTTTTTACCAACGACACCCATGGGCACCCGGTAAAATTCCAGTATGGTCAGATCCCCGACGTCGGGGGCCTGCCCGCCAGGGCCACGCTTGTCAAAGAGATAAGAGACCAGCACCCGAATGTTCTGGTCCTGGATGCCGGGGATCTGAATACCGGGAGTGCGGAATCGGACTTATTCAAGGCAGAGCCGGATATCGTGGGCTACAATTACATCGGTTATGACGCCATGGCCTTGGGGAATCATGAGTTTGACAACCCCCTGGATGTCTTGAATGGGCAGATGGCCAGGGCCGCTTTTCCCTTTCTGTCTGCCAATGTGAGGACCCGGGAAGGGGATCGTGTGGGAACGCCGTATATCATCAAGGCATTCGACGGGTTCAAGGTGGCCATCATCGGCCTTACCGCCAAAGAGACGCGGATTACCGGCAACCCTCAGCACATCAGGGAAATGGTGTTTCAAGATGAAGTGGACGCGGCCCGGGCACTGGTGCCGATGCTGCGAAGAGAGGGGGATATCGTTATTGCCCTCACCCATCTGGGGGTCTATGAAGACAATTCCAGGGGTTCCCGAAGACTCGCCGCCCAGGTCGGGGGGATCGATCTCATCGTTGACGGCAATACCCATACCAAGCTGACTGCGCCGGTCGTGGTCCGACATCCCGACTCCGGCGGCGACGCCATAATTGTCCAGGCCTGGCAGTACGGGCTGGTTCTGGGGAGGATCGATCTCTGGATCCGCGAGCGGCGGATCATCGATTACACGATGGAACTGATCCCGATCAATCTTAAGAAGGCGGTGACAAGGCCGGACGGCGGCCGGACCTATGAATATATCGGGAAGGAGATCGAGGAGGACCCCGAACTCCTGAAAATATTGCAGCCTTACATGGATAAGGTGGAGGGCATTTTGTCAGAAGAGATCGGTTTTGCCGAGGCAACGTTTTGGAACCGGCATCAGAGGAAAAGGGAGACGGCCCTGGGCGATCTGGTGGCGGATTCCATGCTCTGGTACATGGGAAAATTCAATCCCGATTTTGCATTTACCAACGCAGGGGCCATCAGGGCCGATCTCGCTGTGGGTCCCATCAAAAAAAAGGGGGCCTTCGATATCCTCCCCTTTGACAGTACGGCCGTTGTCTTGCGCCTCAAGGGGACAGATGTCGCCTCCCTGTTTGATTATGTGTCCACCATAAGGGCTGGAGAAGGCGCCTTTCCGCAGGTATCCGATGGGGTGCGCTTCACATTGAACCGGTTGACCGGCAAATGTGAAGACATCCGCATTCGCGGCCAAGCGATTGATCCGGACCGGACATACACGGTGGTGACCAATTCCTATTTGGCCGACGGCGGCGACGGGTATAAGGTTTTTTTAAAGGGATTTGACCAGGTTAATTCATCCACCCCTCAGCGGGATATCCTTGTAAAGTACATTAAACACCTGGGGGGTCGCATAAGGCCGAAGATCCATGGAAGGATACAGGTAATCTCCGGGCCGGAATCCGTGGATGAGATTGAAGGGTACAGCCATAACCGAATTTTGTTTCATGCTCTTGCCGGGGCCCCGGCAGAAACCCGCTGAACCGTTACACCATGGGAAAGGAGATGGATTATGATCAACAGATGGGGTTTGCGGATGTGTGTCTTTTTTCTGATGATGGGAATGATGCCTGTATCCGCCCATGCCCTGAGTCGAGACCGGTGGACCAACCCTGAGCCCTACGGGGTGTTTTTCAACGATTACGACCCCAACTTCTATACCGGATTTGTCCCACGGGTCCAGGACAGAAAGCGGATAACCATCCATCTGGGACGCGGCAACCAGGTCCGGCTGAGACTGGTACTGCCCGAGGATACCATTGTCAATTACCTTCCGGACCAAGTGGCCCGGCACGATCTCTACCAGGAACTGATCGACAAAAAAACCATCACCCTGACATCCAATATGGCCTGGGAGGCGTATCACGAAAAGGTGACGCAGGAAGGATTGCATGATCTGGCCAAGAAACGCGCAGACCTGGGTCCTGAAGAATGGCGAACCCTGAACCTGACGTCCATGGACAACCTCGTACCCCACCGCCTGTTTCATATCCAAAATAATTTCAACAAGATGTGCGATGACTTTGCCCGGCTGCTCAAGACATCGCCGCCACCTGAAACCCTTCAGGCCAAACTGGACCTGGTCAATGAATTCTTCCCCCATCGCATCTTCCTGGATAATTTGACGCCACAACAGGAAGGGGCTTTCGCCAGACTCATGGAACTGGCCCAAGGGGATAACCCCGCCGAGTTCAGGACCGCGGCCGAGGCGTTCTTCCACGCCATTACCCATGACATCTATCCAGTGAAAGACGGCATGCTCGATTATTACGAGCTGACATCCATTTATCCGGCAGGGACCTACGACAAGACCACCACCCATGACGGAAAGGTCATGCCCATGTACACCACCACCGGCATCTGGACCCTGATCCCCAGAAAACACGGGAAGGGCTTTTTGGGCATGGTGGACTACATCTCCTCGGCAGGCTATTATGGTCTGATGCCCATGCTTCCCTACGAGTACGGGGGCGGCATCGCATATAACGCGATTCACAATACCGGCATCAGCTGCTGGATCGGCGGACACCATCTCCTCCCCAAGGAATGGTCCAAAATGACCCAGGGGAGCCGCAACAACAAGCCCTTCAACCGGGTGGCCATCACGAGCCGGGGGCCGGTATCCCATGGCTGCACCCGTCTCAACTCCGGACATCTCACCGAATTCAGGGAGATGCTCCCTTCCACCTCAGAGGGAATGGAGGGGATTGTCCACTACCGGAGCCTGTCGCACTGCTATGATGTGTTTGATCTGAAAGGTGACGGCGACAATCAGGTCATGGGGGTTCAGTACTATATTGCCTTTCGTCATACCAAGTCGCGGGTGGCTGAACAGATCTGGGTGCAGAACAACCGCGAGGATTTCTACGCCTGGCTTTATGGGGATGACATCACCTTCGGCCCCATCGGCGGCGTGACCTTTAAAGAGGCGTACGACTATAAGTTCATCAAGCGGAAGGCGTTGCAGGGGAAGAAATATGAGGGAATCAGGCTCTATGAGGCCCCCTGCGAACCTGAAGTCCTCCAGTTTTATACGATCAATGGGGTCAACAGCCTCTCCAGGGAGGGCATGGACTTCAACCGCGAACTCAGAAGGGTCGGTACCGGGTACACGATCGATCGGAAGAAGCTGTTTTTGGAATAATTAGTACCCGAACGGAAACCCGGAAAATCAAGAAACAGTGAAATATGAGAAGAGGTTCTGTTAATCAATTTTCAATTTTCGATTCTTGAATATTCAATTATGCCTGAATCACGCCAAGGCGTGATTTTCGTTCAGACACTAATTAGGTGCGGCCTTGAACGTTAAATCTTTGGGAGTACATCTCCATCTGATGGCTTCTTTTCATGACGTGTGATATTGCCGCCATCAGGCACAGAGAACTTGAAGATCCCCAACTGAATGTGGTTTTGTACCAGCCCGAGATTCCCGCCAATACGGGAAACATCGCCAGATTGTGCGGGGCCGCAGAAATCCGGCTGCATCTGATCTTTCCTTTGGGCTTCCGGGTGGACGACCGGCATCTCAAGCGGGCCGGCCTGGATTACTGGCCCGAGGTGGACGTCCAATACCACGCCAGCTTTGAAAAATTCCTGGCAGGGAGGGATATGGGCCGGAAGCTCCTGGCATTCACCCGGCATGCATCCACCCCCTATACCGATGCCAGGGCCAATCCCGGGGACTACCTTTTATTCGGGCAGGAGACCAGGGGGCTGCCCTTGGCGATTCGGGAATCATATCCCTGTTACGCCATACCCATCTGGGGGAGGGTGCGGAGTTTGAACCTCTCCACCACCGTCGGCATTGTTGTCTATCACTATCTCCACCAGATGGGAAGGTTCTGAAAAAGAAACCGACTGAAATGCGCAGGCGGATCGGGTGATCCTCCGGCAAACCGGATGCGGCCTGGCAGCCGCCACCAAACAGGTTTCATCCGAGTCCCGGAAGCGTTCCGGCTCCACCGCGGGCGAACTTCTTGGCACATCGCTGAGCAGTAGTTACCGGCAAAGCTTCTAAAGCGGATAAGCGCAACCAAAACGGCTGTGTGCTGTCCCGTCATTCCGGCATGCCCTCAGCCGGAATCCAGTACCCCGGTTTTCTGGATTCCGGCCAGAATCGTGCCGGAATGACGGAAGGCTAAGCGTGCAGTGGAAGCATGGCCATATTTTCTTGCTTTTCATGACAGAAGACCAGGTACTGCTAAGATTATGGAACAGAAAGATTACTATGACATATTGGGATTAGAGAAGGATGCCGGCCAGAAACAGGTCCGGGACGCATACCGCCGGTTGGCCCTGTTGCACCATCCGGACAGGAACAAAGACCGCCCGGAAGCCGCGGCCCGCATGAAAGAGATCAACGAGTCCTACGCCGTACTCTCGGATCCTCAAAAGAGAAAGGCGTATGATTCGCTCAGACAAACCTACGGCGCATCGGCCTACGGCCAGTTCAGACAGACCTATTCCGACCAGGATATCTTCAGGGGTTCGGATATTCAGCAGATTTTCGAGGAATTGAGCCGGGCCTTCGGGTTCAGGGGATTTGACGATGTGTTCAGGGAGTCCTATGGCGCCGGATATCGCACCTTTGAATTCAGAAGGCCGGGGGCCTTCGGCCGGGTCTTTGTGGGCGGCTTCGGAGGGGGGCAGGGTACGCCCGGAAGTGCCCCGCTTGGCGGCTATCTGGGGAAGCTGATCCGTTACGGGCTCAAAAAGAAATGGGGCATTGAACTCCCTGAAAGGGGGGCGGATTTACAGGATCGCATTGTGATTTCTCCGGGCCTGGCCCGGCTGGGCGGAAAAGTCCACTATTCGTGCAGGAAAACGGGCAAGGAACTGCTGGTGACCATCCCGCCTCACATGGCGTCCCATCGATCACTGCGCCTGAAGGGGATGGGGGCGCCCGGCCGCGGCGGCGGGGAGGCCGGAGATCTTTATATAACGGTCCACATCCGAAACCCCCTGCTCCAGAAAGCGAAAGACCTCATCGCCGCCATCGGGTCTTTCACAGGCTCAACCGGGCGCAGATGACCGCAGGTTCTTTTCCCAAGGCGGCCTGACGGCCGCTACCAAACAGGTTTCACCCAAGTCCCGGAAGCGTTCCGGAGGCCCGTGGGGGTCTCTGCCCAAGAGCTGCAATAAAATGCGGTCGTATGATTCGGCGGCCGCCCCCGGGCTCTGGATAATGTTTACGGAAAGGCAGCAAGGACATACCGTCCCATGAAAGGCTGTACTTGGGGCTGGAACAGACTGTATTGTAAAGCCCTGCTGCCGTCCCCAGGGGCTGTATTCGGTTTTTGCACCTCTTGGGCAGAGACCCCCACGCGCTAGCTGATAAGGTACCAACTTCTCCGCATGGTGCAGAGAAGTTGCAGATAAAGCGTCTAATCCCTCGATCTCTGAACTTCAGGACAGATACGGCTCCCACTGTTTGGCGGTCTCGAGGATATAGCCCGGGGGTACGGACTCCACAATCCGGTTGTGCCCCGGCAGGAGGATGTCCACCTCCAGATTCGCCAATTTCATGAGAGAGTCCTTGAGCTGTGCGCCGTCGGCGCCGTACAGATCGAAACGACCGATGGCATAGTCCGCATAGACCGTGTCTCCGGGGATCAGGATCTTTTCCCGGCGGTTATACAGGCCGATACTCCCCGCGGAGTGGCCCGGAATATGGATCACCTCCCACGTGGTTCCCCCCAGATCCAGGGTTTCGCCCCCCTGGAGCCTGCGATGGACCTGAAACGTGAAGGCCCCCGGCCGGATTCCGTACTGGGCCTGACACATACTCTGAAACATATCCATTCCATAGACCGCCCGCTCATCCCCCTGTTCGAGAAGAAGGGCCTCTGTACTATGAACCCAGAGTTCGGCATCGGGGATCGCCTGAAGGATTTCTCCCAGGCAGCCGATATGGTCCAGATGGATATGGGTCATGATGACCCGTTTGATATCCGTGAGCTGGATTCCGGCCTGCCGGATCGACTCAATCTTGTACTGTCCCTTGCCCATCAACCCGGCGTCCACAACGGTCAGATCCTTTGAGTCGGGGTTCCCGATGAGATATACGTGGGCATCGGGGATCATGTCGTCCTGGCCCGGAATGAAGTAAAGCGCTGCTTTTATCTGTTTCATGGTGTTCTCCTTTCTGCCCACCACCATAACCGATTCTCCCTTTATATTCAAGGACGCTTGCATCTCTCTTCATCCATCCGCCACAGGCCGCTCAGAGATCCTCCTTGATTTCAACCGCTTTCGGCGATACACTATTAGAGATAGAAGCTCAGAGCTCAAAGCTGAAAGCTCAAAGCGCTCCCTGCTCGGTGCCCCCTGCTCCGTGCTCCCCACTCCCTGCTTTATGAAGGAAAGACCCCATGTTTTTCTTTATCGGCGGCATACAGCCCAAGACTGTAACCCTGGAGGATACCCCCAGGATGTGCCGCGCGTGCGGCCTGTATCAGGCGCGCCTCAAGCGGGTGGATCACTATATCGCGCTCTTTTTTATCCCGTTGTTCCGGGTGAAAAAGGGAACCCCCTTTCTGCAATGCCGGAGCTGCGGGAGCATCTCCGATGACTCCGGAAATGTCTTGACCCGGGATCCCGGCGCCCATACCCTGACCTGTCCCTCCTGCGGCCGCCCCATCGCGCCGGGCTTCCGTTTTTGTCCATCCTGCGGCAACCCGTTGTGAACAGGGAATTTCCGGTGATCCTTCTCAACAAAAACAGTCCCGCCCCTTTCGATACCCTCTGGAACAGGCACTTCCTGTTTCTCGACCTCTCCCTTTTTCTCATGTTTGCCAACATCGGATTGCTCTACCTGTATCCCCTTGCCCTGAAGGCCATGGGGGGGGGTCCTCACACCATCGGGTGGGTGATGGGCGCCTTTTCCATATCCGCTGTCCTGTCCAGACCGCTCATGGGCAAACTGGCGGTCCTTAAAGGAGAATCGTGGGTAATCTCCGCGGGCATGGCCCTGAGCCTGGTCTCATCCCTGAGTTACCTTTTCATCACCGCATTCGGCCCCTTGATGCTGCTGATACGGGTAACCCATGGGCTCGGTTTTTCCGCGGTTATTGCAGGCAGTTTCTCAATGGTGGCGAAAGGGGCCTCCCCCCTCCGCCGGGGTGCGGCCTTCAGCATGGTCGGAGCGTCGCTCATGGCCGCCATTGCCCTTGCCCCCTCGGTGGGGGAGGTGTTGATCGGGCGATATGGTTTCGCCGCCCTCTACATGGCGGCCGCAGGCGCGGTCATCTTAGGATGGGTTTCCGTGATGCTCGGCATCGGCCGCGTGCATACATCCGTTGACAAGGATGAAAAAGGCACTGTCGGTTATCTGCCCCTCTTACGGGACCGGCCGTTCTTCTTTCTGCTTTGCTCCACCTTCATCTTCGCCCATTCTCAGGCCACGCTCACCAATTTTCTGGCCTTGATCGCCGCGAAACATGACGCCGCAGCCGGCCCGTTCTTTTTTTTCTCATATCTTTCGGCCATCATCGTCCTCCTCACCCTGGGAAGGCTCCTGGACCGGTACGGCAACCTGTTTTTGACCTATCTCTCCTATCCCTTTCTTTGTCTGGGCATCCTCCTGGTACCGGGGACCCTAGCGTCTCCGCTTTTCCTCATCACCGCCGTAATGTTCGGCGCCGGAATGGGGCTTCTTTTTGCCACACACAACGCCATGGCCGCCTCCCACGGATCATTCCGGGAAAAGCCGGCCATCATGTCTCTCTTCACCGGGATCTATGACAGCGGATTCATCACCGGGGCCGTGGTTTCGGGGTGGGTCGCCCATCAGGTGGGAATGGACATGCTTTTTATTTCTTCAGGCTTCTTCACCTTTTTAGGCCTCTTGATCGCCCTGTTTTCGCCCATGAAAGATGTTTAGGCCGCGCCGCCATACCTGTCAATATCCCTGTGTCATAAAACGCCTGTCCTGAAACCACGGCCTTGAGCCCCCGGTCCGGGTCAAATCTACGATTGATGTTTCCGGTGACTTCGCGTATGCTCTCATCGTGTCGCGGCCCTTGAGAATCGACTGCCCGGATGCCCGGCATCACGGGATGTATTGCTCCCTGAAAAGGGAGAAGCTGTTTCGCGCAAATCCTTTAAGTTGACCCTTGCGTCTTGCACCCATGTACACCGCCTTTTTTGGTTTTAAGGAAAATCCATTCAATCTGACGCCGGACCCGAGATATCTCTATCTGAGCCGGTATCACAGGGAGGCCCTCGACCATCTCCTCTACGGAATCAATGAGAGGAGGGGGTTTATCGCCATTACCGGAGGCATCGGCACCGGAAAGACCACCCTCTGCCGGGCCCTCCTGGACCATCTGGATCCGAATACAAAGAGCGCCCTGATCTTCAGCTCCTTTATCTCCGACATGGAGGTCCTGGAGACCATTAACCAGGAGTTCGGCATTCCGATGGGGCCTGAAGCAAAGAGTAAGAAGGATTACATTGATGCCCTCAACCGGTTCCTCCTGGACAACTTCGGAAAGGGCGGTAATGCACTCCTTTTGGTGGACGAGGCCCAGAATCTTTCCCCTCCGGTCCTGGAACAGATACGGATGCTTTCCAACCTGGAGACGGAGAAGGACAAGCTGATCCAGGTGGTGCTGGTGGGTCAGTCGGAGTTGAAGGGCATCCTGTCTGCGCCGTCCCTGAGACAGTTGAATGAGCGGATTACCGTCCGATACGACCTCAAGCCCGTGGACGCGGCCGACCTGAAGGGGTATGTCCGCCATCGACTGTCAGTGGCGGGAGGGGGCGAAAATCTGAAGTTTACCAAAGGGGCCCTCACCACGATCTATGCGTACAGCCGGGGGAACCCCAGAAGGATCAACGCCGTCTGCGACCGGGCCCTCCTGATTGCATACGCCAATGAAAAGCAGACCATTACCCGCCGGATGATCAAAGAGGCCATCAAAGATCTGTCCGGGGGTTCAGGGGCCGGGCGGATGCCGGAACCGCGAGCCGGATACGGCCTCCGATGGCTGACCATCGTCCTCCTCCTGTTGCTTGTAATCACTGCGGCCTTTGCCGGCTGGCGCCTCTGGCGGGATGCCGCTTTCCCTCCTGAAACGGTGACGGCCCCCCCTTTGACCAGGCCCGTGGAACAGACAACGGACGCCCTGTTCCTGGATGAACGTTCAAGCTTCACCGGCCTGTTCGATCTGTTTCGAGCCCACAGCCGCCTCCGGCCGGGAAAGGTCTATGGCCCGGACGGAAACATCACTCCGGATACGGGCGATCTCAACCTGGGGCTGATCTCCTTGAGCCTGGCGCCGGAATATTTTACGCTTTTGAAGAAGTCATTTCGGGTGACCGTGGCCGGTCCCTTCCCCCCTGCCCTGCCGCAACCCCGCTATCTCCTGTTCAGCAGGACAACCGACCGGGGCGCTGTAGCCCTGGACCGGGAAGGGAACCCCCGGACGGTTTCCAGAGAATTTATCCTGAAGCACTGGGGCGGAAAGGTCTCCTTCCTCTACCCCTATGAAGAGGGTGACCGGCACCTGAACAAAGGGATGATCTCCCCTGAGGTCCTTAAGGTCCAGCGGCTCCTGAACCGGATCGGATATGCAATAGAGGAGGACGGGGTGTTCAATGAGCAGACCTACAGGGAAGTCGTCAGGTATCAGAAGGACTTCGGTCTGAATGCGGATGGGATCGTCGGCCCCAGGACCATGGCCCTTCTGTTTCAGATGACGGAATGAACGAAATCCCCCAATTCTTGGTGTCATTATGAGCTACATCCATCAAGCATTGAAAAAGGCCCAGACCGAAAGGGACGACCGTAGCGAAAAGCATGAGGAGATCCCCCTCTCATCCCGTTCAAAAGGGTCGGGCCTTGTTGCAAAACCCGCGTTGATTGCTGCGGCGGTGCTCGGCATCCTTTTTCTTGCTTTTATCGCCTATTCATGGTTGGATTCAAGCGGTCCCCGGGCAACCCCAGAGGCCCCTTTGAAACCGACGCGTGCAGGTGGGGCCCCGGACCCCGTGCCGGGTAAATCCGCAGATGTTGATGCGTTCTATCAAGCCGGAAAAGCGCACCACAGGGACGGACGGCTGAGTGAGGCCAAGATTTTTTATATGAAGGCCCTCAAGGCGGATCCCGGCGATGTGGCGGCATTGAACAACCTCGGCGTTATCCTGATGACCGAGAAAAACTATCCGGAGGCCCGAAGCAGATTAGAAAAGGCCCTCCGTCTGAAACCGGGATACGTAGATCCCTGCTACAATCTGGCGTGTCTCTTCGCCCTCACGGATCAGGCGGAACAAGGGATCAGATACCTGAAACGAGCGGTCTCCCTGAATCCTCAGGTCAAGGCATGGGCCCTGGAAGATGCGGATCTGGAAAACCTGCGCAATGCACCGGGGTTTGCGGAGATTGTGGATTAGATCGAGGGTGAGAGGGTGAGAGGGCAAGAAGGTGAGAAGGTGAGAAGGTGAGAAAGTGAGCGCTCAACCAGCAACCAGCAATGAGCAACGGGCAACCGGTAAGCTGTAACCATGGAAATAGAGGAAGGGGCATTGCTCCGGAACACGATACGCGACCATGAACGCAACCTATCTTAAATATATCCTGTGGGCGGCCATATGGCTGGTTACGGCTGCCGTACCGGCCGGGGCCGCCCGGATTGCAGGGGAGGCGGGGATAACGCCTGTGGCGCCTTCTGACCGATCTCCAGCCGGAGAAGGTGTCCGGACAGGAGGGGAACAGGTTCAGAAACCCGGTTCCGTGCACCCGGCCCCGAAATCCCCTGTGCCGGAAAAACCCATTCCTGCCGGTTCTCAGCCCTTGCAGGCCAGTATGCCCGAGGCAGCCCCGATTCCTGACAGCCGAGGGGCCGCCGGTGACCCGCTCGACGACCCTTACGTCACCATCGATTTTGACAATGTGGACCTGGCGGTCTTCATCAAATTCATGAGCGAGCTGACCGGGAAGAACTTTGTGATCGATAACGCGGTAAAGGGAAAGGTCACCATCGTCTCTCCCACCAAAATATCGGTCGACGAGGCGTATCGGGTGTTTGAATCGGTACTGGAGGTGCACGGCTTTGCCACCGTGCCCGCGGGAAGCATTATTAAGATCGTTCCGGCCGTAACCGCCAAATCCATGAGTGTGGAGACCCGGCTGCGGGCCGAGGCCGTGAGTTCGGAAGATAAGGTGATCACCCAGTTGATCCCCCTCAGGTATGCGGACCCGGAAGAGTTGAAAAAGCTCTTCACCCCCCTGATATCCAAGAGCAGTGTGATTGTCTCCTACCCGGCCACGCGAACCCTGATCGTGACCGATGTCCTCTCCAATATCGAACGACTCCTCCGCATTACAAAGGCCATTGATGTGGAGGGGGTGGGTGAGGAAATATCGGTGATCCCCCTTCGCCACGCCATGGCGGCCACCCTGGCCAAATCCATCGAGACCATCTTTCAGAGAGACATGCGGAGGCCCAAGACGCCCCAGCAGGTGGAATCCGAGGTGCGGATCGTCCCGGACGAGAGGACCAACGCCCTTATCCTCTTGGCATCCGAAGACGATACCCTCAAGATCAGGGAGCTGGTCAAGTTGCTGGACAGGGAAACGCCCCGGGGAGAAGGGAGCATCCGCGTCTATTATCTGCAGCATGCCAATGCCGAGGAGCTGACCAAGGTGCTGACCACCCTCCCCTCCAAACAGGCGGCCGAGACGGAAAAGGGGAAGACTCCGGTGATTTCCAAGGAGGCCCGGATCGTCGCCGACAAGGCCACCAACTCCCTGGTGATAATGGCCGACAAGGATGACTACCTCGTACTGGAAGAGGTGATTCAAAAACTCGACATCCCCAGGTCGATGGTCTTTATCGAGGCCCTCATCATGGAGGTGAACGTGGAGAAGGACTTCAGCCTCGGCGTGGAATGGGAGGGGATCAAGACCTTTTCATACGATGGAAAAGATGGAGGGGTGTTCGCCGGATCCAGCAGCGACGGCTTCAAAACCACCAACAGCGTGCTCAAGGGCGCCCTGACCAGAGGATTTTCATTGGGGGTGATCGGTGAAGCCATTGAAATCGCAGGCATCAAATTCCCGAACCTGGCCGCTGTGGCGCACGCGTACCAGCAGGATACGGACGTGAACATCCTCTCCACGCCCCAGTTGCTCACCACCGACAATGAAGAGGCCGAAATCATGGTGGGAAGAAACATCCCCTATATCACCAGTAGAGACACAACCGCGGCAGAAGTGGACTATACCAATTACGAATACAAGGATGTCGGCGTGACCATGAAGGTAACGCCTCAGATCAGCCAGGAGCGCTTTGTCCGCCTCAAGATCTTCCAGGAAGTCTCAAGATTGATCCAGACCGTGGAAACCAGCGACAGGCCCTCCACCTACAAACGCCTGGCCCAGACCACGGTTGTGGTAAAGGACGCCAACACCGTGGTCATCGGGGGTCTGATCGGCGACGAAACGACCCACATCGACTATAAGGTCCCCTGTCTCGGAAATATGCCCCTCATCAGTTGGCTCTTTAAATCCACTTCCAAGAGGATTGAAAAGACCAACCTCTTTGTTTTTCTGACGCCCCATATCATCCAGAAACCCGAAGAAGCGAAAAAGGTCTATCAGGAAAAAAAGGACCAGATCGAAACCATCAAGGAGGGGGTCATCAAGTTATACAAACGGTCCGACCCCAGGCCTGCTCCGATGGGGGACAAGGAATAATAGCTGATGGCTGATGGCTGATGGCTGATGGCTGATAGCTGATGGCTGATGGCTGATGGGTTATGGGTTATGGGTTATGGGTTATGGTTTTTCTGATCTCTGATCTCTGACCTCTGAACCCTGGAATCTATTTTCATGCACCACAGACGAATCGGCGAAATATTGATGGAGACCACCGGCCTCACCCGCCAGGTCCTCGAGGAGGCCCTTCGGATCCAGTCGGAAAAGGGGGGACGGATCGGGGAGATCCTCATCCGGCAGGGCGCCGTCACCGAAATGGAACTCCTGGAGGCCCTGGGGGCCCAGTTCCACATCCAGGTCCTGCCGACCCTCATGTCGCCCGATCTCGACACGTCCTTTACCCAGGACATCCCGATCCAGTTTCTCAGAAAACATAAAATGACCCCTGTTATTACGCCCAGGGCCGCGGTTATCGCCATCTGCGACCCGCTTCTCTTTCAACCCCTGGATGACCTGAGGCGTCTGCCGGCCCTGAAGGAAGCGGAGGTCGTCCTCTCCCCCTATGGGAACATCCTCTCCGTGATCAATTATGCCTATGACATGAGCCGAGATTCCGCCGAACAGGTGATCGAGGACATGCACGGGGAGGACACCAGCCAGATCCTCTCCGAGATCCAGGAGACCGGCGACCTCCTGGAGGACACCAGCGACGCCCCGGTGGTCAAGCTGGTCAACCTGATGCTCTCCCAGGCGGTGAAGGCCAGGGCCAGCGATATTCACATCGAGCACTCCCAGCACGCCCTCAAGATCCGCTACCGGGTGGACGGGATCCTCTATGACATGCTCTCCCCGCCCAAGCGTATTCAATCGGCATTGATCTCCCGCATCAAGATCATGGCCAAGATGAATATCGCCGAGAAGCGACTCCCCCAGGACGGCCGGATCGAGATCCGGATTGCCGACAAGAGCATCGACATCCGGGTGTCCACCATCCCGGTGGCCTTTGGCGAACGGGTGGTCCTGCGACTGCTCGACAAGACCAGTATCCTCTTGAACGTCTCGGATCTCGGCATGCCGGCGGACCGGCTGGACCAGTTCAACCGGCTCATCCGGTCGCCCCACGGGATCCTTCTGGTCACCGGACCCACCGGCAGCGGCAAGACCACCACCCTTTATGCGGCCCTCTCCACCATCAATACGACGGATATCAACATCATCACCATCGAAGACCCCATCGAATACCAGCTTGACGGCATCGGCCAGATCCAGGTCAACCCCAAGATCGACCTCACCTTTGCCAAAGGACTCCGGTCCATTGTCCGGCAGGATCCGGACGTCATCCTGGTGGGCGAGATACGGGATCTGGAAACCGCCGAAATCGCCACACAATCCGCCCTGACCGGGCACCTGGTCTTTTCGACGCTGCACACCAATGATTCGGCCAGCGCCACGACCCGGCTCGTTGACATGGGGATTGAGCCTTTCCTGGTGACCTCCTCGGTGACCGCCATCCTCGCTCAGCGGCTGGTCCGGGTCATCTGCAAGGACTGCAAAGAGGCATATACGCCCGACCAAGAGTCCCTTCAGAGCATCGGCATCCCCCCTGAGATGGCCCAAGGGAGAGAAATCTGCCGGGGACGCGGCTGCCCGTCCTGTCTGGACACCGGATTCAAGGGGAGGACCGGCATATTTGAACTCATGATCCTGGACGAACCGGTCAGGAACCTCATATTGAAAACATCCGATTCCAATGCCATCAAGCAGAAGGCGGTGGAACAGGGGATGTTGACCCTGCGTCAGGACGGGGCCCAGAAGGTATTGAACGGGATCACCACCATCGAAGAGGTGTTCAGGGTGACGTATCAGTGATGCTGGATGCTGCATACTGGATACTGGATACTCGATACTTGATACTCGATACTGGATACTGGATGGCACCCTGCCCCCTGCTCCCTGCTCCCTGCTCCCTGCGCCCTGCCCCCCGCGCCTTGGCTCGGATTCAGGAATTGAGGGATTACGGGGCTTATGTCATTTGGGTCCTTTTCGTCCTTTCGCGAGGCCATCATCCACAGGAGCCGGGACAACTTGCTTCGACCTTACCCATGGCAGACAACCTGTTATCCTGCCGCGGCCCTTCTGGCCGGTCTCCTGACGGCACAGATCATCGCCGCCCTCCAGGTCTATCTCTCCAACATCTCCCTCTACAATTCCCTTTCGGCCATTGCTCAGGCCGGCTATCTCCCCATCCCCAACCAACAGACCATGGAGCATCTACGGGAACCGATCCCGGCGGTTTACGGCGGGCTCTTCTTTACCCTGAGCACAGGCGCCGGTATCTCCCTCCTCTCCTTTGCCGCGGCCTGGGTCTGGGACCGGGGCTTTTCCCGCAACCCCCTTTCCCTGGTTCCCCTCCTTCTGGTGTGGGCCGGAGCCATTGTCGCGGTGAATTGGAAAGGCATTTCCCCCATGGCAACCGCCTACTTTGCCGTAATACCGGCCGTGGTCTTCTGGATCACACTGAGACAAATGCCCCTGCAGGGACCGGGAACTGGCTGGCCTTCCGCCCTGGTTCATCTCACGGCCATTATCCTGTTGGCCTCTCTTTGGGCGCCCCAGCTGAACAATGACATTTTTCTGGATTTCAGGGACAGGCTCCTCCTCTCCAATGCCTTCGGCGCAAAGATAAACGACTTCTATTACCGATATACCCTCTATCCTGCGGAGGTCTTCAAATCGCTGGACCAGAAATTACTCAAGACCGCCTCCCTGGATTCCATCGAAAAAAAACCATTGAAAGCCTTGTTGCAAGCAAAACTGCTCCGCCACGACTACCTCCCGATGGAAGGAAAGGAGGAGGTTGACCTCAAGATCAGCGAATCGGGGGGGGACCTGATATTCGAGAACAAAGGGGAGGCAATCCTCCGGACCACTCCCCGGGATTTCCTGGCGGCCCCGGCAAAGGGTTTGAGGCGGTTTTCCCTGGAAACAGACAGATACCCCTTTTTCCGTCAATTCACCTATTACAGCCTCCTGATGGGATTTCCTGTGACCCTCTATCTCTTCCTGTACAGCATTCTCCTTTTCCCGTTAACCCGGTGCGTCGGTCCCGGAACCGCCGTCGGGACGGCCGTTGTCCTGTGTGTCTTATCCGGCATTTTGCTGCTGATGCCTCTTTGGTCCGGCAGCGGGGGAGACACTGAAAAGGGTCATCCGGACAGGTTGCTCACATCCGGCCGCTGGCAGGAGAGGGTTGCCGGCCTGAAGACGATCCGACAGAAACGGATGGACGTTTCCGGTTTTCCTTCCTATCAGAGGATGTTGGCAAGCCCTCACATCCCGGAGCGCTACTGGCTGGCAAAGGCCCTGAGCGTCAACCGGGGCCCCGAAACCCATGAGGACCTGTTGCGTCTCCTCGATGACCCCTCTCCTTCGGTGGTATGCATGGCCTTTCAGTCCCTGGGCCGGAGAGGAGATCCACGTGCCATACCAGAAATCCTGAATCGGATCCAAACCTCGGACCACTGGTACCCCCAGTGGTATGCCTACCGGGCATTGAAGGAATTGGGATGGCGTCAGGGAGGATTGAAGCAGGCAAATAATCGGATTGACAATCCTCTCATGGAAGCATATAAATAGTACCCAAACGGAAACCCCGAAAATCAAGAAAGAGTGAAATATGAGAAGAGGTTCTGTTAATGTAAATGTTGTTCCATCAATTTTGATGGATTCGTAAAAAGTCGTCACCCCGTTGAAAAACGGGGTCCAGGGTTCTTATAAGCGATTGAGTTTACTGGATTCCGGCTTTCGCCGGAATGACGAAAAATGGCATTTCCTGACTTTTTACGAGGCCATCAATTTTCAATTTTCAATTCTTGAATATTCAATTGTGCCTGAATCACGCCAAGGCGTGATTTTCGTTCAGGCACTGAACAGGGTTAATGGTAGGATTACAAGGAGGATCACACATGGGGTACGCAAAGGTAAGCGTGACGATTCCAAGGGAGATCTACAAAGAGATCAGGGAGCTTTCCGTGAGGTATGATGTCAAGCTCAGCCATGTCGTGACCGAGGCCCTTTCGGATAAACTTAGAAAAATAAAGGAACAGGACCTGATCGATCAGATCAACAAGGTCTATGACGACCCGGAGGTATCGGAAGAACAGCACAGAATGGCGGAATCCATTGCAGACAGCACCGATGTGGAGGAGCTGCCGTGGTAACGCCGAATCAGGGAGACGTCTACTGGGTCCGATTCGGTCCTGCATCCGATTCCGGGCCGGCCGGGAAACGGCCCGCGGTGGTGATTCAAAATGATCTGCTGAACCGAAGTCATATCCGGACGACCGTGGTTGCCCTCCTGACGTCCAAACTGAAACTGGCTGAGGTCCCCGGAAACGTGCGCCTCAACAAGGGGGCCGGGAATCTCCCCAGGGCAAGCGTTGCCGTGGTGAGTCAAATGGCCACGGTGGATAAGGGGCGACTCCTTGAAAAGATCGGTACCTTGAACCGGCAGGATGCTGAGGAGATTATCCGGGGCTGCAGGGACGTCATTAGCTTGGTCGAAGGATGACATCGAAGAACGACCGAGGGGAATCAGCCGGAATCCAGATGAAGACCCTGGCCCTCTGTCTCGGGGCGGTCATTGCCGTGGAAGCCGGTACGAGGCTGGAATTACAGGGAAAGACCGTCCCACCCATGGTGGTTCTCGGAGGGGTGCGCCTGTTGCAGGCCGGTCTCATCACCCTGATTGTTTTTGTCCGGCATAAAAGACTGAGGCCCATTGGATTGTCTCTGAAAGAATTGGTTCCGGGACTCAGAAGGGGACTCCTCTGGACTGGGGGTTTCGGGCTTCTTGTTTTACTGGCAGGGGCCCTCCTCTATGTCGCGGGCATCCACCCTCTCTCCTTGATACATACCCCCCTCCCGGCCCGTCCCGGCCATATCCTCCTCTTTTTTATTGTGGGAGGACTCATCGCTCCGGTCACGGAAGAACTCTTTTTCCGAGGCGTCCTCTACGGGTATTTCAGGCGGTGGGGGGCCGTGGCGGCCATCCTGTTGAGCACCCTCGCATTTGTCCTGGCACACCCGGTCTTCCCGGCCATTCCGATCACCCAGGTGGTGGGGGGCCTCCTCTTTGCCCTGGCCTACGAGGTTGAAAAAAACCTCATGGTCCCCATCACCCTCCACTCCCTGGGCAACACGGCTATTTTCGGCCTCTCACTTATAAGCCAGCAGGGCTGGGCTCCCTGAGTTTATTGGGTTCGCTGGATTGCGGAGACAATGACATTTGTATCTATATTCGTTATCATATTGTCTCCTTTGCCTGAAGTATCCAATCCTGAACCGGACGCCGGGCCGTCCAACTCCTGGGGTATTATCATTAAATTCAATCGCTCTCAAGCACAAATGAATAATCGCCCGATACGCCTCACACCCTTTTGTGTTTGACACACAAGCGGCAGCTGCTTATACTCACCGTTAAATCCTGACCGCTGCTCACGTTCACTTGCTGTACCGACACCTGACGAGGTATCGAACATGCATAATCCAATGATTCGCGTACTGTCCGGACTGAAATTCACCCCTCTCTTCTTCTGTTTCGCAATACTGCTTGGATGGTCTTCTTCTGCATGGGCCGAACCGGTCCCGGAGACAGCGGCGCATTCGGAAAACGACGTTTATGCCAAGGGGCGCCTTTCGCTTCAACTCGTTTCCGGGGCCCTGTTTTCTCTGACGAACGTCCCGGATGGCACCCCTGTCTTCAACTATGCCCAGACCAACCTGCGGCTGGGGGTTATGTTTACCGATCCCGGGCCGCAGGATTGCTTCCTGAGAGGAAACTGGGAAGGCATTTTTGAAGTCACCAATTCCATTATCTTCAAGGGTTTTGGAAATTATATGGGCGGGGTAACCGCCCTGGTCCGGTACAACTTCGTCCAGCCGGATTGGAAAGTGATTCCCTATCTCCAGGCGGGCGCCGGGATCATATACAATGACGCATATAAGGACCAATCCCAGAATGCCATCGGCCAGGCCATCGAATTCACCCCCCAGGCCAGCGTGGGATTGCACTATATGATTTCCGACAAATGGGCACTTGACGTGGAGGGGATGATTCAACACATTTCCAATGCGGACATGGCGGAACGCAATTCCGGCATCAATGCCGTGGGTGGATTTGTGGGGATCACCTATTTTTTTGATGGACTTTGGCAGTGGCAAGTCCCCTCGGAATAGTCCCGGCGTCATCAGCCAAGCGCATATGAAAGGAGGGTCATGGACACCCTGTATGCGATCGAATTATCGATACCCCTCTTTCAGATGAGCTTGCTGCTGGTCTTGTGCTCGCTGATATTTTTCATCGGCAAAGCAAAACTGGCACTGCTCGTCAATTACCTCTTCATCTTCTATTGGGTGTATTTTCTCAATCGGGAAGAGGTCTTCGCGACCAATGTATTCCAGATGAATCCCTTCACCCTCAGTTATCTCGGATTCGGTTTAGTCATCATAATCCTTGCCATCATAGGATTTTTTAACAGCACGGGTTGATATATCTCCCCTCCACAACCACAGGATATGGAAGGATGCGGTATGGCCCCGGCACGAGGTTTTCTTGACTTCCATGACCAACATAAAAAAAATATCTGCGGTGATCTTTGACTGCGACGGGGTCATGTTCGACTCACGTCAGGCCAATATCAATTTTTATAACCACCTCCTGGAGCGCTACGGCCTCCCGCTCATGGCGGAAGACCAGACGGATTACGTGCATATGAACACGGCGGAGAAGTCGGTCCGCCATATTTTCCAGGGGACGCCGTTCACTGAGGAGGCCCAGGCCTACCGGTTGCAGATGGACTATTCGCCCTTTATCAAGGATATGGTCATGGAACCCGGCCTGAAAGAGCTCCTCATCCATCTCAGGCCCAGGGTACGGCTGGCCGTGGCCACCAACCGCAGCAACACCATCATGGATGTGTTGGATCAAAACAGCCTGAGCGGGTTTTTTGATATGGTGGTATCGTCCCTGGATGTGGAGAATCCCAAGCCTCACCCGGAATCGATTCACAAAATCCTCGATTTTTTTGACCTGGGCCCGGATCAGGCGGTCTACATCGGCGATTCACCCATCGATCTTGAAACCGCCAGGGCCGCCGGGGTCCATTTTATCGCCTATGGGAACGGAAATCTGGAAGCAGCCTTAAGCGCCGGAAACATGGCCGAAGTGGAAAAGGTCCTGGCAGAAATCGAGCAGCAATAGCTTAAAAGCTCAAAGTTTAAAGCTCAAAGCAAGGAGGCACACCTGCTTTCAGCTTCTTGCTTTCAGCTTTCAGCTGTAACTTATTTCAGGTAGGACTCGAATTCCGTTTGAATATATGAACTCGGCGCTGCAAAATTGATGGGCGTATTGGGAAACCCGAAGCTTACCACCCCTACGACTTTGCCGTCCCGGTCCACCACCGGCCCCCCGCTGTTGCCCGGAATCACCGGCGTGGAAAACTGCACCTGATCCCCCCTGAATTTATGAGGAGGGAGTTTCATCTTTGCTTCTTTCTTCCAGTCCTCCTCCGGAAACATCCGGCTGAAATTTCCCTTGGTAACGGTTTCCTTAAACGCCAGCAGGGGGTTGCCGATTGCCCAGAGTTCCTCGCCGGGCTTAAGTGTATGGGGATCTCTGATCTCAAGATAGGGGGTCGGCCGGTCTATCGCGACCCGGAGAAGCGCAAGGTCGTGATGGCGGCTCTTTTTCAGAATCCGAACCCTGTATTTCCGGCTATGGCCTGGGACTTCAGCCTCCATACTGTACGTGGCGGACTGGACCACATGTCTTGCCGTCACGGCCAGACCCTTGTCGTCGATGAAAAACCCCGATGCCCCGCCTTTCTTGTTTTTGATCCTGAAGGTGCACTGGACCGCGTGTTCAATCGGGCTCCTGGCAACCACCGGGGCGGTTTCTTCCGTGGGGGGCGCCTCCTTGAATCTTCTTTCCTCCACCTCACCGCCGCTCTCCTCAGGGCCCGGAGGGGTGTCGGAAAAATGGGCTTGTCCGTCACTGTCCCGCCAGATGTAGACCTTTTTGGCCCATCCGTCCCCTGCAATCAGGGAGAAAAGCCCCAGGAGCGCGATCAAGGCGATGACATGCCGTTTCATGTTGCCGATGTTTTTCACCATTCATTCTTCATTGTTGATGGTCTCGTAAAAAGTCGTCACCCCGTTGAAAAACGGGGTCCAGAGGTTTTGTAACTGATTGAATCCCGCTGTTGCGGGACTGGATTCCGGCATTCGCCGGAATGACGAAAAATGGCATTTCCTGACTTTTTACGAGACCATCAATATTCATTTCCCAACGGTTTTCAGGCGCTCCCTGCACCCGAAGGCGCTAAGGGCGAAAGGACCAGGATATTGTACCCTCTCTGTGACAGGAATGAGACAATCTCAGGCGGGAGATCCACCGACGTCACGAGCACGGAATTGCCCTTGTGGTCATGAAAGGTGATTCCTGAAAGGGTCAGCTTGACGTTTCTGGACATGTCTTCCTTTTTGGCCATGAACACATGGGGACCGCGATCGAAGTGCACATTCAGGAATTCGAGAACCTTTGACACCATGTCGGCCGGGTCCTTATTTTGCGCCAGGGAGAGGACCGAGACGCCGTTGTCCTTCAAAAGGGAAACCACATCCGGACCCAGCCCTCCCAGATCGATGATGTGCCGGCGTCCCCTGATTTCCAGATAAAAATCCGCCTTGACCGTGAATTTGAAATCCTCATTGCGGGTCGCATAGGCCGGGATATTCTTCTGGCTGGTAAACGGCTGGGCCATCAGGTTCAACACCGCCGCGATCAATGCCGCAGGATCTTCCGCGGTCCGGGCGGTTGAGGCCGGCGCCCCTCCGTCTGAAGGCCCTTCCTCGGGCTGGGGATATTCAATGACCTCCACCCCCAGCAGCTTCAGGTAGTTCTTGATGGTTCGGGGGAGACCCCGGCTTTGCCCCTCCATGAGGTTTATAACCACATACTTCGGACCTTTCCCTGAACGGGTTTGAGGCGGCGTAATGATCCAATCTCCGGTAATGCTGACCGGGACGGCCCCCCCCAGTGTCAGGGGATCGCCCTTTTTAAAGGCCTTGGGGTAGCTGAAGGCATTCAATATCTTATCCAGCGCCGAACGCAGGTCATCACTGGGGGAGAGCCGCACCACCCGGTAATTCGCCCAGGTCGATTCCAGCACCCTGGACATTTTCTGCGGAAGCGCGCTGTGAACATCCACAATCACCGTGATCCCCTGCTGAAGGCGGACAATCGGATACGATTGTGCATCCAGGTTAATGTGCCCGCCCGAGGCCATGGGGATAAAATGCTCCCCTGAATTGACCCACTCCTCCCCCATCCTCGAAATCACCGTACCCAGACCGTCCGTGATGATGATGGTGGCCTGACCGCCTCTCCCTGGACGGACACTGTCGTCTATCCGTGCCGGTGTCACCGGTTTCAAAGAGGCGGGCCAGGATTGGGGAGGCGGGGGCGTGTCCTTCACGTCCGGCGCCGGCCTGACCTTGACCGGCGCAGGCGGGGGAGGCGGCGTCTTGGGCGGTAACGGCGGCCTGGGTCGGGGGGGCTGGACGCGTTCGGGCATGGCCGGCGCCTTCAGGGCCACTCGTCCGTGGGGGGATTTTTCCAGGTCCCGCATCACAGGCGGCTTCTTCGCAATATCAATGGGGGTTGCCGGGTAGAGGGGGAGCCTGATCACCTGTCCGACCAACAGCTTGTCCGGGTCCTTGATGGAGGGGTTGCTCTCCATAAAAAGTTTCAGGTACTCGCGGCTGAACTGTTCCTTTGAAATATTGTACCGGCGCATGGCCACCCGGCTCAGGATATCGCCCCGCTTGACCCGGTATGTCTCATATTTTAGATCCCGCGGGGTCTCCTCCTCTGATTCACTGCCCGGGACTACTTTTACCAGGATAACGATCTTTTCACCCGGCTGGATCATATCCAGACTGCGGAGGGAGGAATTGAGCTTTCTCAGCAGGGAGAGGAGTTCAGGCAGATTCTGATCCTTGATCAGCCCTTTTTCCCGAAGGATCTTGACCAGCCAATCCCCTTCCTGCACCACATATTCCTGCGTTTGAAAGGTCCCCTCATCGATTCCCGGCGGCCGGAGCCCCGAGTCTTCGATATCCGGCTTCGCTGACAGTACGGGACTCTCGGGCCGCGCTTCCCGATATTGAGGGGATGGCTTCTTATCGGTCCCGGATGTGGCCGGGGCTTTTTTGAAAAGGGAGGGGAAATCCTTTATTGGAATATCGACATCGGATCCGCTCTTGCCCCGGTATCCTTCCGGATAATAGGGAGGCGTCTTTTCCTCAGCCAGGGGGATCGCCGGCACAATGAAGACCAAGACCAGGAGGAACAGCCAGGCCGTAAAACAAAAGCGGATATGCTTCCTATGGGCGTTGCTCAACATCGAATCGTCCTTCTCATCAAAACCGCCAACCTGCTCCGCTCCCCTGTCTGAGTGGCGTCCAAACCACGAATTCCGACTCGGAACGCCGACAACCCTAAAAACCGAACACCGTGCCCATGCGCCCATTTAGCCACTCGCCAGCCTTCCCCATTGCTCAGGGTCTTTTTCATTTTGAACAAGAATTTTCGGATTGGGGTTCTTCATGGGAACCGGCAGCTTTTGCTGAGACAAGAGTTCTACATGTTCTTTCATCCCCCACTTGGCTTTGTAAATGCAGTCCTCAACAGAATGGCCTATACCCGTGAACCCCTCAAGATCAGGGGAATAGAATCCAAAGTAATCAGGCTCTTCCGTGGCTTCAATTATTAGGGAATATGGCAATTCAATCATGATTGTTTTCTCCCCTGTGCCTTAATTCCGGCAGATTTCAAGATCGCGTGACACGTTCCTCGTGCTACGTTTGAAAACGCTCTCACGGACCTCTTCCAATTGATCCTCGAAATCAGCCAGGTCATGGGTATCCCAGAATCTGGCCAGTTCCTGTATGGAATCTATTTGTGGAAGTACCTTTTCCATTTATGCATCTCTCCATTAGCGCCACCTATTTCAACCGTTGACCTGCGAAAAACCCAAAAACCGAACAGCGTCCCCATGCCCCCAAATGTATCTTAAGGCACAGTAATGGGAATGGTAACGTTGGCCGTTTCGGTTCCGTAGGTAGCCGTTACTGTCGTTGATCCAGCAGCTGTTGGGTCTGTCAGAGTGCCTGTAAGTGTAACTGTTGCTTTCCCATCTGCGTCAGTCATCTTGACTGTTGGGTCCAGCGATGTCGTGGCGCCGGCATCTGCTTTTCTAAACTCCACTAAGACACCTGGAACCGGTGTCCCATCATCAAATCTAACAGTGGCTGTGAGGGTTGTTGTTCCCCCGTCGTCAATGCTATTTGGGACCGCGGTCAGTAAGATGATCGGAGTACCGATAGTCACCGTTGTTGACTGGGTAAGGGGAGTCGTGCCGACTGTCGCCGTTGCCGTTACCACCGCTATCCCTGCTGTGTTCCCGGCGATCAGTGAAACCGTTACCACGCCTGAATCATTTGGGGTGGTCACAGAGGGGGTGGAAATGGTTCCGAGACTGGTGTCAAATATAACGGAAGTTCCTCTCGGGACCGGATTGCCTGAGTTGTCCCTTATGGTCGCGGTAATCGCTGAAGAGCTTGTCCCGTCTGCGGGAATGCTGGCCGGGCTGGCCGTAAGGGTCATAGATCCGATGACCTCGACCAGAGCCAGCACTTCCTCAGCAAAGCTGCCGTTATCCGCCTGGGCCCTGATCAGCACATCGCCGGGGGTGGAGCCGGAATAATAAATCACACTGGCGATGCCTGCCGTGGTAAGCGTGGTGACTTCGTTTAAACCCGTAGGGAAGGGACTTCCAAATGCCCCGGAACCCTCTATGATGGCAAAGGTGATGAGGGTATTGTCAAGTACGGGAAACCCCTCGTCGTCCGTAACGTCCGCCCTGACATAACTTTGGCTGTCCCCGCCGTCTGCGGAGAGTTCCGGAGGGAAGAATTGCAGATCGATATTAAACGGTTCACCGGCCCCTCTGGTCAACTTGAGATCCACAGTGGCGGTGGTCCCGTCAGCCAGGGTAGCCCTGATCGTCACATCCCCCGGTCTACCGCCGGAATAATAGGTAACGCCCGCCTGACCGGCGATGGTAGTGGCGAAAATCTCGGTTAACGTCAACGTGGAGTTGAATCCACCGGTACCCGATACGATGGCAAAGCTGACGCGGGTGCCGTCCGGAGCAGGCTGGTCCAGCTGGGTCACCAATGCCCTGATCGAACTGGTGCTTAACCCTTCATCCGGATAGACTTCATCCGGCGTGGCGGTAACCACGATCTCCATGGTTGGCACTGAAGTATTGTACGGGGAGTCGGGGAGGGAACATGACTGTGCGTCCGACTGCAAATAGGGGAGAACGAATTCAGTCTTGGACCGGGTCTCGGACCCCACCACCAGGGTGCTCGCGGTGAGTTCAGCCAGGATCCACACCGCGGATGATTTGGGGTAGATCAGGTCAAAGGAGGCCACGCCGGTGCTGTCTGCCACCACCTCGGCGGGGAGGGATCCCGCGGCAGAGCTGGAAGGAGTAAGCTGACCGTCTCCGTTTCTGTCTTCTCCAGTATCCAGAATAAGATTTCGGTAAAAGGCGGTGCCGGGAAATGTATCGTCCTCGTTGGGATATTCATTGGTAACCTCTGGAAAACAATTGGTATTACCGATGGTTTCCGGTATCCATACCCCTGTTCTGTAATATTTCGGCCAGAGCTGCAGAGAAATCCTTGCGTCCGGCACCGGGTTGCCGTTCGAATCCACCACCTGCGCAGTCATCGGCAGTCTATAGGAGGTATCGCTGTTTATGGATTCAATGGAAGTGCTCTGTCCGATGACGACCGAGGCGGCAGTGCCTCCGATGACGATGCGTATACTGTCGGCGACCTCCGGTTTCCCGACCACCGCAGCGTTTACCGTTACCCCTTGTGCACCTGAACTCATCGAGCCGGAGGTAAATGTGGCCTCGGCCTTGCCGGTTCCCTCCAGGGTGTACGCCAGGGGCGGCGAAACAAATTCTCCCCCGCCTGTGGAATCGGCGATGCTGAACGAGACCGGCACATTGGGCACAATCTGAAAAGAGTCGTCTCTGACCAGTGCCTCCAGGGCGACCGTATTGCTTACGCCCCCGGTGGACTTGGCCACCACATAGGCGCCCGCCTGCAGATATATCCGGGATGCTGCATCCGCCGGGAGGAATATATTAACCTTTATCGAATCCGATGTATTGGGATTATCTGCGTCATAGACCTGAACAGTAGCAACGCACGCGTCGCTTGAATTGAGCACGGCCGAGGCCTCTTTGTTTGCAACGGCCTTTGTAACCACTGCCGAGATCCCCCCGTCCCAGGCGCCGCAGGTCGTTGCAAAAATTACCTGGGTCTGGGTGGGCGCCGTTACCACAACCGTGAGGTTCTCGCCTTTTTGGAGGTCATAGGGGTCCTGGTCCGGACTCGTAATACTGAATATTTCTCCGGTTATGCCGACGGTGTAGGCTTGGGTAGCAGTGGTCCCCAACCCTTCCACCCTGACGATCACATTCCCTTTTGCCTTGCCTGTTACTTTAACCACCAGTTCCCCTTTGGAGTCGGTGTAGCCGCCGGTGATTGAAAGCAAGACATTGCCTGTGGAAGATGGGTCCACGCTTACGGTAAGATGGGCATTGTAAATGGGATTCTTTCCGGCATCCGTGGCAGTAATGGTGAGGGTGGCCGTATCGTTGGCTGCTCCGAAACTGCCGACAGGTGCTTCAATTTCCAGATTCGTATAATCTGTCTGGAGGCCGAGAGTGGTTCCGGCGACCGTGATAAGTATCTGCCTGGAAACCGTTCCGGAAGTTGCGGTGATGGTGCTTATCCTGTTGCCCTTGTCCATATTGCCGGCTGAAAATATGACGGTGGCCTCTCCGTTTTCATCCGTAACAGCACTCGGGGCGCTTAATGTCCCGTCCGATGCCCTGAATGATACGGTAGTGTCTTTGAGGGCCGCGTTGTTTACATCCAGGACCTTGGCCGTAATGGTTGTGGTATCGGAATTATCCGATCTTACAGTCCCTGAGGATGCGCTGAGGGATATCTCAGCCACCAATCCACCGACTATCTGGATGTTTATGGACTGGGTCACACCGCTTGAACTTACCGTGACCTTCGCAGTCCCTGCCGTGGTGCTTGCGATCAAGGCGGCATCCGCAATGCCGGTGGGGGGGGCTGACTTGTCCGGCCACCCTTTTTCATCAAGGGGGGGCTGGGTCTGCATGGTGTAGCTGGTGCTGCCGTTTTCGAAGCGGCCCAGGGTGGTGGTAAACGTAACGTCGGTGTAGTGACGGACCGGGTTGCCGGCGCTGTCTCTTACTGTCGCTCTGATGTTGGCCGAACTAACCCCATCCGCCGGGATGCTGGTGACATCGGCCACAAGTGTGATCGTCCCGGTAGTGCCGGCCGCGCCTCCGGAATCGTCCCCGCCGCCGCCGCACGAGGCCAGAAGTAAAAGAAGGCTGAACAGTGCAACACCCGCCAACGTCGTCCGAAACATTCCATTTTTATGCATAACCCCTCCCCAGCATTTTTTTTATTCTCACACCCCAGTACCATTTTCCGAAGCTACGGGGTAAACAAAGCCACAAAGCCGCAGAGAAATTCTTTTTGGGTTTGTCATAGACCTATTTTTGGTTTTTCTTTGCCTGCCCCGTGAAACCTTTTTTTCTTTTGTTTCACCGGGGTGTCTTTGTGCCTCTGTGTGAGTTATGGGTTTTTATTCAAGAGTGCCGTTCACGATCCGAAAGATGCCGTCCTTCATCAACGCTTGTCCAAAATTGAGCAGGTAACCCAGCTTCAGGCCCGTCAGCCTCAGATAGGTGAGGACCTGTTTCTTATGCGCCTTATTGATGTTTTCCACTGACTTCAATTCCAGGATTACCTTTCTCTCTACAAGCATGTCCGCACGAAAACCTTCATCAAACCGAATTCCGTGAAACTCTATGGGGATCGGAACCTGCCGTTCCACATGTAATCCCCTCTCCTGGATCAGGTGGGCAAGCAAAACCTCGTATACGATCTCGAGCAGTCCGGGGCCAAGCTCCCTGTGGAGCATCACGGCACAATCTACGACAATCGCCCCGATCTCATTTTCCTTCATTTTCTATTCTCACACAAAACCACGAAGCCACAAAGGGTTTTTCTTTTGGGTTTAACATATTCTGTTTTTGGTTTTCTTTGTGTCTCTGTGCCTCCGTGTGAGTCATCGTTGTTTTTATTTTCACACCGATTTCCCTAACAATCGGGTGGCGTTATCATGTCAAGACGACTTTTATCCACCATGAATAGCTGTCCCAAAGGGAGAAACCCTGAGAGTTGTTCTCTTTTTAATCGGTTCCTGATATTCTCAAATAATCTTACAGTTTCAACAGGATATAGTCGCTCGCCACAGTGGAGGCAGACCTCTGCCTGTACCTTCACAACGGCAGTGTGATCGCCGCCGCGCAAAAGCTTTTCCACTTCTCTTTCTTCCAGTTCCCCGCCGCAAATCGGGCATTTATCAAAAGGCATCACGTTTCTAATCTCCTCTTTCGAAAATCGATCCACCGTTGACAGTCCGGACGATATACGGTGATGAGTACAGCCCACTGATTGTCATCGTTGAAAGCCCACACAGAGTGGACAGGATCTCCCCCAAAGGTCTGCCCGTAAATCAGACAACTTGGATATGGTTTATCAGTTGGATAATGTTCAATGTTTTATTCTCACACAAAGCCACGAAGCCACAAAGGGTTTTGCTTTTATGGTCTTAACATGTTCTGTTTTTTGGTTTTCTTTGTGTCTCTGTGCCTCTGCCTGCCCCGTGAAACCATCCTTTTCTGTTGTTTCACCGGGGTGTGAGTCACAAATCTTTCAGCAAGTTCCGTGCCTCATTGGCCTCCCGGCCCGTGGGATCCGCCCAGATGGTCAGGTCCAGTTCCTCTTTGGCCTCTTTTTTCTTTCCCTGTTTCAACAGGACCTTGGCCAGTTCCAGATGCGTCGCTGCATCCTTTGGTGCGCAAAAAACAGCCTGATGGTAGGCGGCGACCGCCTGATCCAGATCCCCTTTTGCCTCATAAGCCCGGGCCAGATTGGAATAGGCCACAATGTAGCAACGGGACGCACTCAATGCCTGGGTGTAGTACTCGACAGCCCTGTCGTAGTCGCCTTTCCGATAATAGGCATACCCCATGTTGTTGTAGGCATACTGGGGCGTGTTGTAAAGGATGTCGCTGACAGCCTCTTTAAAACAGGCAATGGCCGGGTCCCACCTTTCCATCAGGAGATAGAGGGTACCCAGGTTGTTCCGGGCCTCTGAAAATTTGGGATTGAGGGCCAGGGTGCGCTGGAAATATTTGAGAGAAAGATCATATTGCCCCAGATTCCGCAGGACAATGGCGATCTGATGATTCAGGTCCACGTTGTCGGGGTCCAATTTGACCGCCTCCAATAGCTTTCCAAGTGCCCCGCGCAAGTCGCCCTGCACGGCCATGGCATTGCCCATATCCTGAAGGGCCTTGGCCCGTTTCTTTGTGTCCACCCGATTGGTCGCACACCCAATCCCGCAGGCAAGGAGGAGGCCAAGGGCAAGAATCATGAGAAGATGTTGTTTCCTAAAAGCGTTCATGGTTTTCTATTTCCACACAAAGCCGAAAAGCCACAGAGATTTCTTTTGGGGTTATAATTAACAATATTTTTCTTTCTACGTGTCTCTGTGTCTCTGTGTCTCTGTGTGAGATACTTTTGTTTGCGGGTACGCTGTATCAGCCGCCCGTCGTTCTCAGGGGATCCACCACCGTGGGCGTCAGGAATATGAGGAGTTCAGTCCGCTCCCGGGTATCGTATTGCGCCTTGAAGAGCCAGCCCAGTAAAGGGACATCCTTGAGGAACGGAACCCCTGAATCTACAACCCTGTCCGCCTTCTGATAAATCCCGCCGATGACAATGGTATCCCCGGTCCTGACCATCAGCGTACTGGTGATCTTCTTAGTGGTCCTTCCGGCAGGGGACGAAACCTCCTGCCTGTCGTCGGCTGTACTGGATGACTGGACGGTTGTCGTTTCCGGACTCGGCTGGTCATCCGTAACCTCTACCACCATGGTGACATGGGAATTATCGGCGCTCACAGTGGGATTGACCTTGAGAGAGAGCACCGCGGGGATCTCTTTAAAATCGATGGTATCCAGGGTGCTGACCGGGAAATACTGGATGGTTCCTCGTTCGATATACGCCTCTCCGCCGTTCACGGTCAGGACCTTGGGGGCCGAGATGATGTGCGCCTTGTTATCGCTCTCCCCCAGGGCCAGGGATGCGTCAATGGATATGGCGCCCAGGCCCCCGCCGGTGAGCCAGCCGAAGGCAAGGCCGATGTTGGGCGTCCAGTTGGCAGGTGCGTTGGTGGAGAATTGCGTTGCCCCGCTGAAATTGGACCCTGTGTTGATCCAGTCGTTCCTGAAGCCGGGCCGGTTCCCATCCAGGGACTGCCACTGTACCCCGAGGTCGCGTGTAAAACCGGTAGTGGCCTCCACGATGCGGGCCTCGATCAGGACCTGCTTCATCGCAACGTCGAGCTTGGCAATCAGTTCCTTGACCTTGTCCACCTTGGCCCGCACCCCATTGGCGATGATCATATTGGTTTCCGAATCGTAGGAGAGGTAGAGATCCAGGGTGGCGATCTTTACCTTCTTCCCCTTTTCCTCCTCCCCCTCCTCCTCTTCCTCGGATTCCGCGGCCTCGATATCCAGGGCAGGCGGTATGGGCGGGTCGGCATCCTTGTCGCCCACCAGCATCCTGAAGATATCCGAGGCCTTTCGGTGCCGGATGAGGATGAACTCGACGATCTTGGCCTCAAAGACTCCCTGGAGTCTCTTGGATGCCAGGAGGGCCCCTTTCCGCTTTCCTTCCTTGATCTCCAGGTCCCGCAGTTTTTCCTTGGGCACCACCCAGAGAACATCGTCTTCGATCTGGTAAGTCAGGCCGTTGGGCCTGAGGATCATTTCAAGGGCCTGGTCCCAGGGGATGTTGTCCAGCTTCATGGAAATCTTTCCCTCCACGTCGCTGCCCCAGACGATATTGATCCCGGCCACCTCGGATACCAGCTGGAGGATGTTCCGGATATCCGTATCCACAAAATCAAAGCTCATCCTCTGGCCCGCATATTGTTTGGATGTGGCCTCAAAGAGCCCGGCCCGCATCTCGATTCCTTCGGGGGACCCTGTCTCCGGTGTTTCCGCCTGGGTATGGGGCGGACGCACGGGAGTTGTCTCAGGAGTCTGCACCCGCTGTTCCGATGCGAGGGGTTCCGGCCTTCTTTCCCGGGCGGTCTCCACCTGAACCGAATCAAAGTCGATATTCAATTCCGTGCCCTCACGGGTGATGTGATAGGGGATCAGTTGTCTTAACCCCACCCTCAAGGATACGTGACGGTCCAGTGCGGAATAAAAGGCCTGGACCCGCTGGACCGCTCCTTCGGCATGTTCGGAATCGATTCTTTTCATCAGCTCCGGCTGGATGGTGCCGTTCTTGAGGTCCACGATCAGAGTTGTGCCGTCCAATTTCACATCATAGTCGACCCGTTTGTCTGTGGTGATGCTGAGCCGGGTCCGGTTTCCGGGGCGCTGGGTCACTGCCACATCCATGATCTGCGGCAGGGCCGGGGCCGGCGGCGCAGGGGGAGGCGACCCGACCTCCGCTCTCTTGGCTTCCGGCGAGGCCGGGATAACCTCGAGGACGATGTCCTTGTCCTTCCTCGTCAGCCGGGTCTGGGTCATCTCGTGCCTGGCATAGACCACCACCGAGGTTTTTCCCGGGGTCTTCTCCTGGATGCGGATCTCTTTTACAGGGCCTGCCTTGAGCACCTGGCGGAGGGGGAGGTCAGGCGCCGGTCTCCCTTGAATCTCGAAATAGAGGCGGGCGGGATCGGTCAGCGCGTGGGGTTTTCCATAGGCGGTCGCTTCGGAACAGACGAAGGTGATCACGGCCTGGTGCTGCGTTGCCTCTGTGCGCGCAGACTCGATCACCGCCAACCCAGGGGTCTTATCCGCCACGTCCGTCGTCGTATCGGGAGGCGTGGAACAGGCGCCCATGAACACCCCTGAAACAACGACCAGCAGGCTGAGCCCGCTCCGGAACATCCTACCAACATCCAGGTTCATCAATGATATCCTCCTTTAAAACCAATGACTCACACGGAGGCACAGAGACACCCCGGTGAAACAAAAGAAAAAAAGGTTTCACGGGGCAGGCAAAGAAAAAACCAAAAATGGGTCAATGATAAATACCCAAAAAGAATTTCTCTGTGGCTTCGTGTCTTTGTGTGAGATATTTTTTTGGTTGTGGTAGTACCGCATGAATTCGCTCCGGTCACTTTTCCCGGCTATTCCCCGTAGACCCGGTAGACCTCCGTGATCCGCTTTACCGCCCGCACCGGTTCATCCCTGGAGCCGTCGATCTCGAGACGACGCACAAAGATCTCCGGCCGGTCCCTGCGGAACACATAGTTGATGACATAGATGTTCAACCCGGGCAGGACATCGAATTTGAATCTCGACACATATTCTGAACGGGGTTTCTTGGACCCGTATTCGCTTTCGGCGATGGGATCCAGGGTGGCCGTGGCCATATGGGTGCCTAACGGCAGAACATTCCGGTAATCCTGTTCCGCTTCATGCAATTTCCAGCCCTTGCCGCTTTCATGGGTGGACGGCTTTTTGCTCAGCTCTCTCCTGCCCCAGAGGTACATGAACCGGAGTCCGGTTTCTCCCTCCTGGTACGGAACAAAGTAGAAATCGCTCTTCTTGGGAAGAATATAGAATTCCAGAGGATATGCAGGGCCGCCGGTTTCCTTTACCACGAATCCAACATTTTTAATGATATAACTGAGTTCCTTCAGGGCTTCGAGGCTCTTTACGCGGCTCTGCATCATCTGCCCGGTGCGGCTGCGCAGGGTTCCGGCCTCGCTCTCCTTGCGCACGTCATATACCATGCCGTCGGCCTTCACCTGCCAGGAAAGATTGAGATCGTCACATATGGGCTGCGACAGAAAAATCACCTCACCCAGGTTCCTGCGCTCAATGCCCGCCTCTTCACCGGCCGCCTTGACCAGGACCCGGTTGAAGAAGTCATGCCCCGAAGCGGAAAAGGTCACCCGCCACGGCAGGGGAGCCAGGACATCTTCCTGTATTGCCCTTTCTTTCTCTTCCAATTCCCCAAGACTGCCGATCTTGCTGAAATCATCAAAGGGGGGGGTGATGCCCCACAGCGCCACCCGGCAGGCGACGGTTGTCACGGCGGATGTATCGATCCGGCCGAAGACATAGACATCCGCCTTCATTTCACCCACTACCCGTTCTCTCAAGGGGTCATCCTTTTCAAAGTTCTCGGCAGTGAACAGCTGGTCCCCCTCTGTAAGCTCCCGGGGGAGTAAAAGATCAAACTGGGGGCTGTTCCCGAAGGCGATCCTGATCCGGTTGGATACGTACCGGGATCCGACCGTGATGTTTCCCGTCTGGTCTGTGAAGTCAAAAACAGCGACCTTTATCACCGGCCGGCTTTCAGAATCAAAGTATCTGGTGGCGATCTCCTTCATGAGAGACGCGGAAAGGCTGTCAATTCCCCCATGGAGGGAAGGGGACATATGTGCTTGTTCGGCTGCCGCGAATCCCGGCCCGCAGACCATGAAAAACAAAAATACAATAAGTCGAATCATCACCCATCCCTCTAAGTTAGGCGCAAGGCGTTAGGCGCCAGGCGCAAGGCTCGGAAAATGACGCAAACAGACTACCCCCTGTCACCGCCCGCATCTCGCAACCAGAAATTCTCACACAAATCCCTCAATTCCTCAATCCCTCATTCATACACCTGGTCGGGCAATTTCATCTCCACATTTTTATACTTTATATAGAGTTCCTTCTCCAGATAGGGCTCTTTTATGATGACTTTCTTCTCGTTTCTTGCCACCCTGTCCACCACGCCCCCGTTGGTTCCGATCCGGGTCCCCTTTTTCAGGACAAATCCCCTCCCCTTGGGATCCCTGACCATTGCCCATGCCATACCTTCGGCCTGAACAATGGCGGTCAAGGTCAATTGAGAGAGCGACAATTTCTGCAATTCGGTCCTGGCAATCAGGAGTTCCTTCATCTTATCCGCGGCCGCCTGCTTCTGTTTTTTCAGTTTCTCCTCTTCGGCCAGTCGCCTTTCCTTGTCAGCCTCCGCCTTCGCAGTCGCCTGTTGCCCCCGCTTGACCAGATAGGAGAGGAATGGGTCGGGAATCATGTCAGGGTCAAACGGCTTTTTCTGAGGCCGGAAATCCTTATATACCGGCGAGGGAATCTCTTTGGCGGGATCAGCATCCCCCGGACTCACAAGAAAAAACAAGAATAGTGCGGAGATGATCCCTGTTATCCCTATTATTGTACGCTTTCCCATCATTGATCTTCCCAACCCCATGATTCCTGAAGCAGTACAGCCCCAATCAAAAAAATCTCACACAAAGCCACAAAGCCGCAAAGGGTTTTTCTTTTTGGGTTTAATATATTCTGTTTTTGCTTTTCTCCGTGTCTCTGTGCCTCCGTGTGAGACCTGCTTTTTTATTCTCACACAAAGCCACAAAGCCGCAAAGGGTTTTTCTTTTTGGGTTTAATATATTCTGTTTTTGCTTTTCTCCGTGTCTCTGTGCCTCCGTGTGAGACCTGCTTTTTTATTCTCACACAAAGCCACAAAGCCGCAAAGGCTTATTCTTTTGGGTTTAACCTGTCCTGTTTTTCAGTTTTCTTTGTGTCTCTGTGCCTCCGTGTGAGTCCTGTTTTTGTATTCTCCGTGTGAGCCATACTTTATTTCTTTTTCTGCTGCTGCGCCTTCTCTTTTGCTTCGTCTTCCTTGCTCTTGAAACGGTAGGTGACGGCCTTGCACGAGGTGATCAGGTCTTCGGAAAGCGGTGCACTCGGCCGCAATGAAATGTCCACGATATTTACAATCCGCTCCATGCGGCTGATCTTATCGAGAAACAGGATCACCTCCCTGAACCGGCCTCCCACCTCCATTGAGACAGGTATTTCCACATAAAAATTCCTCAACGCTTCGTTCCCCGGGCTGAAAAGCCTGAATTGCAGGTTGGAATCGACTCCCAGCTGACTGATGCCGGCAAGCAGGCTCGGGATCTCTCTTTCATTGGGTAGAATTTTGAGGGCTTTCCGGAACTCTTCTTCCACCTGGGCCTTCTCTTCCTGGAGAGCTACCAGCTTTTTTCCCCACATCTTGCCCATATTTATTCTTCGGTGGAGATCGGCAATCTCCTTCTCCGTGCGATCAATCTCCTGCATCCTGGGCATATAGACAAACCAGGCAAAACCACCTCCCAACAAGAGCACGAGGCCGAAGATGATCAAGAGCCTGTGGGCCTTTTTGACTTTTTGAGCCCGCTCAAAAAAAGAATCCGCGGCGGACCGCCAATCGATACGCTTGAGAGCCATCTAACGCTTCCCTTTGGCTTGCGTTGTTTTCTGTTCTGGCTTCGGAGGTGCCTGCTGCAGGACAGTGGTGCATGTGAGCAGAAAGCCGGAGGCCTTCAGGTTGTAATTGGGAAAATCCTGGAGTTGCGTGCTCTTGAGATCGACCGATGTGATGGATTCCGCCTTTTCAAGATTTGTCATAAAGAGGGCCACGGTGTCGTTGTCCATGGCAGTGCCGTTGATGGTCAGCACGCCCCTGTTTTCAACAAGGGATTGGAGCCACAACCTGTCCTCCGGAACCGCCAGGGCCACCTCTGTGAGAAGCTTGAGGGGACCGCCCTTTTTCAGCTCAAGATCCCGAATCACCACCAGCCTATTCTTGATCTCCTTTATCTTCGCCGTTATCTGGGCGGCCAGCCGGTTGTTCTTCTCATATAAGGCCAGCTCTTTCCGGGCCTTCCCCTCCTCGGCCGTCAATACGTTCAAGCGGCTGCTCGAACTGGTATGGAGGTACCCCATCAGCAGGATGAGAAACACCAGCGTCAGAAAATAGATGCTGATTTCCTGCCGTATGTTCTCTTTCTTTCTGGCCGCCCTGAAGGGCAAAAGGTTGATTCGTATCATTTGTCGTCTATGCTTCTCAGAGAAAGACCCACTGCCACACCGGCCTGAAGCGCCATGTAATCCAGGTAGTCAACGTCAAATCGATTATAGTCGACAACCAAATTCCGGAAAGGGTTCAGCGGTTCCACAGGGATACCGGTTTCCAGCTCCAAATACTTCTGAAGGCCGGGCGTTTTACACGACCCGCCGCTGACGATGATTTTTTTAATGGGATCGCCGGCACGGGTGCCGGAAACAAAATCGAGCGCCCGTTTGATTTCTTTGATCCATCCTGAAACTTCATGGTTTACAATTTTTGCGAGACCTTCTTCTTTTTGGTCGTCCAATTCGGCTCCGCCCAGCTTCATCTTTTCGGCCTCGAGCAGGTCAATGTTGAATTCCGCCTTGATCGCATCGGTGACCTGGGCCCCGCCATAGGAGGAATCTCTCGAAAAGGTGGATATGCCCCTGGTAACCACATTTATTTCCAGTTCAGCGGCCCCCAGGTTGATGATGGCGTAGCACGGCTCGGGATTCAGCAGGCTGATTTCAGCGGCATTCTGAAGGGCGAAGAGATCGGCATCCAGCACGCCCGGGTTGAGGTCGGCCGCCTGAATCAGCTGCACATATTCGTCAATGACTTCTCTCTTGGCAGCCACCAATAGCACTTCCATCTGCCTGGAGTCCTTTGACGTCTCATTCTCCTCTCCGGTCGCATCGGACGTGCCCCCGGTATCGAGGACGGCAAAATCCAGGTTCACCTCGTTGATGTCGTAAGGGATATACTTCTCGGCTTCCTCCTGGATGGCCGATTCAACCTTCGCTTCTTCCATCTTTACCAGGGAGATCTTTTTTGAAATCACCGAATACCCTGGCAATGAAACGGCCACATTGCTGTTTCTGACCCGCAAATTCCTGTAAAGGGTCTTTATGGCGGACGCCACCCCTTCCTGATCTTTTATGGACCCTTCCACAACAGCGCCCGGGGGCGTATGGATGACCCCGAAATTCTGCAGAACCCTTCCACGTTTCGAATGCACGATTTCCACAAGCTTGATGCAATGGGAGCCGATGTCCAGTCCTACCAGGGTTTTTTTCTTGCTGATGGCCATATGTCTATTCCGAAGACCCTCTCATCGTCATGATGCCGCTCGGGGCGAAGCAAACACAGCAGTATGGGCAACCGACAACAACATCAATTTCCGGGAAACACCTTTTCTTTCTCAGAAAGGTCGAGTCCAAGCCCGAGGATAATCTTTCGCTTGGTCTCCATGCGGCAATCCATTCCCTTTTCGACCCGATCGATGGTTATCGGCGAAACGCCTGCCGTTCTGGCCAGTTCCGCCTTGCTGAGCAGCAACCCCTCCCTGATCCTCTTTAACGCGTTATGATTCAATTTATTCTCCCCCTGATGGCAATGGATCCGAAAGCCTTACCAGAGAAATGCCCGTCATCTTTTCTCTTGAGGCGCCGGGCAAGCGGCTGTTCCGCCAATTCATTGACGGCGTCTATTGCATCAGATGTAGAGCATAAATATGCGCATTTGTCAATAATTTAATGTTCTTTTAATATAATTCATGATCACTCCATATAATATGTCAACATATGGTAGAATCTTTGCAAGAATAAAACCATATATGGGATCGGAGATCTGAAGTCGGAAGTCGGAAGTCGGAAGTCGGAGGGCGGAGGGCGGAGGGCAAAGGGCAGGGAGGAGGGAGCAGGGGGCAGGGGGCAGGGGGCGGAGGGCAGTGATCAGAAAACCCTCACCCTCCAGCCATCAGCTATCAGCCATCAGCTATCAGCCATCAGCTATCAGCCATCGGCTATCAGCCATCGGCTATCAGCCATCGGCTATCAGCCATCGGCTGTCAGCCAAACGATCTTCGCTTCACTGCGACCAGGAGAAAAATGATGGATTCCATTACCCGGCTGTGATATTAAAACGGGTAAAAGAAATTGGCATGAGGATATTCGGGATGCCAGAGCAAAGCTGATGCAGCCGACGGCATTTCAGAATCAGAGAGGTGATGCACGCCGATGCCCTCAAGAACCGGAATACCAACCCGAAGGAGAAAGAAAAACATGATTCGACCATTGATTACGGCATTCATCCTGAGCTTATGTATGGCGACCGGAGCGATTTCCGCCGAGTTTTCCGCTGACCTGCTGATGCAGTCCGTCGGCGGAACTCACTCAGGGAAACTCTATTTTAAGAACGAGGACCTCAATCGCATAGAAATGATGGGAATCATTTCAATCTCCAAACGCCCGATGACGTATCAACTGTTTCCCGACACAAAGAAATACGTGGTCACGAACATCGACGAGATCAGTAAAAACAACCCTGCTGCGGACGCCGCCAACTTCAAGGAGTGGATCGAAAACAACAACTTGAAAAAGACAGGGACCGATACGCTTGAGGGGTATAAGTGCGATATCTTCGAGGGGGATGTAAAGCTCGACGATGACCAGCCTCCTGTGCACATGAAAATCTGGCATACGCCCGAATTGGGATATCCGATCCGTCAGGAAAGCACGCTCCCCCAGCCGGTGGGAAAGATTTCGTCTCACCTGAAAAATATCCAGCTGGAAAGCCAGGCCGGATCCTTGTTCGAGATCCCTGCCGGATACTCCCAGGCCAAGGACGTCCAGGAAGCCATGGGCATGCCGTCGTTCGGCGACGGCGGCAAGGGTCAGGCCCCCTCCCAGGAAGAAATGCAGAAGATGATGAAAGACATGATGAAAAAAATGGGTCAGGAGTGAGATGACTGCCTTGGAATGGCCTGCGCGGAATGCCGGCGGCTAGCCTCCCAGGTAGAGCTTTTGAAGCTCCGGGTTGTCGAGAAGTTCTCTGCCCGGACCGGTGATGCGGTTCCTTCCCAGTTCAAGTACATAGCCGCGGTGCGAGACGGAAAGTCCTTTGCGGGCATTCTGTTCCACCAGGAGAAAGGAAACGCCCCGGCGGTTCATTTCGACGATCTTGTCAAAAATGAGGTCCACCACAAGCGGCGACAACCCCAGCGAGGGTTCGTCGAGAAGAACCAGGCGCGGCTGAACCATAAGCACCCTGCTCAGGGCAAGCATCTGGCGTTCTCCTCCGGAGAGGACCCGGGCCGGACGGTTCCGGTTCCCGGCAAGAACTGGAAACGTCTCGCAGGCGGATTCAATGGCCCGGTGGAGGCGTTGGCGATCCTTGACCAGGGCGCCGGCGATCTCCAGATTTTCATAGACCGTCAGGTTCGGAAAGACATTCTCCCCCTGGGGAATAAAGATCAGACCTTCCCTTCCTCTTTCGGCGATGGGCCATCGGGTTATGTCATGACCCTTGAAGCGCACCCTCCCCTTCTGAGGAATGATCTGTCCTGCCACGGCCCGGAGCACCGTCGATTTCCCCGCACCGTTCGGCCCGATGATGCAGACGATTTCATCTTTCTCCACCGTTGCGTCCACATCGTGGAGGACGAGAACCGGCCCGTACCCCGCTGTTAATTCCCGCACCTCAAGCATGGACCGTCCTTCCGAGATAGGCCTCGATGACCTGCTCGTTTTTCCGGACTTGTCCGGGGGTTCCCGAAAAAATAAGGCTCCCTGAATCCATGACGTAAATCCGCCGGCACAGGCGGGTCACGAAGGGCATATTGTGCTCGATCAAGAAGACCTGAATCCCCCGGCTGGCGAGGTCTTTGATGATATGGGACAAGGCACTGACCAGGGTTGGATTGATGCCCGCCGTGGGCTCGTCCAGAAGGATCATCCGGGGCCTTGCCATGAGGACCCGTCCCAGTTCCACCAGTTTCTGCTGGCCGAAGCTGAGACGGCCCGCCAGCTCGTTTTGCATGTGAGACAAGGTGATAAGTTTCAGGATTTCCTCGGCACGACGGCTGTTTTCCCGTTCTTCACGCCGGACACTGCCCGGTCGCAGGAACAGGGATGTCACCTGCTCCCCCGCCTGATCCGGAACTGCAGCCAGGAGATTATCCAGTGTCGTCATGGAAGGAAGGACCCGGGTCTGCTGAAACGTACGGATCAATCCGGCCCTGCTGATGCAGTGAGGGGCCAGGCCGCCCACCTCCCTCCCGTTGAAGACGATTTTCCCCTTATCCAGTTGATAAAACCCCGTAATAAGATGAAAGAGCGTACTCTTCCCGCTTCCGTTCGGACCGATAAGCCCGGTGATGCCCTCGTCATCGATCTCGAAACTGACATCGTTCACCGCCATGAGGCCGCCGAAACGCTTTGTCACCTGCTCCACACGCAGCATGACTACCTCCGATATTCCGGCACGAGACCCTCGGGCCGTTTGAGCATCATGAGAACCAGGACCATGCCGTATGCCATTCCCTGGAGAGGCGCGATAAACCGGCCGAAACCGGCCGGAATGGGGAGAAAGCGCACGGCCTCGCCGAAAAATACCACCATGCATACGCCCAGGACCGGTCCCCAGTTGGTGCCCCTCCCCCCCAGAACAACACAGAGAAGCACGAGGATGGTTTCATTCAGCGTAAAATCACCGGGGCTGATATAACTGATGTAGTGTGCCCATAGGGCCCCCGCAAGCCCGGCCAGGACCGATCCTACGGCCACGGACTTGATTTTCAGAATAAAAACGGATTTTCCCAGGGCCTGCGCCACGTATTCATCCTCTCTGACGACCTTCAAGGCCCGTCCAAAAGGACTTGTTGTCAAGCGGCGGACGAGAAGAAACACAGCTGAGGTCAACACCAGGCAGAACAAGAGGTAGATTGGCATCCCGGCGACCCCTTCGTTCATCCAGGAGGGGCGGGGAATTCCAGGCAATCCCATCGGCCCCTTGGTCAGCCATCGTTCATTGAGAAAAAAGAGCCGGACCATCTCCGCAAACACCAGGGTCGCCACGCCGAAATAGTCGCCCGTCAGCCGCAGGGCCGGAACCGCGAGGAGGGCCCCGGCGGCCCCGGCCGCGGTCATTGCGAAGGCCATGCTCATCATGACGGGATACCCGGAGATACTGAGAAGGGCCGAGGTATAGGCGCCGATTCCGAAAAAGGCCACATGCCCGAAATTATACAGCCCGGTGTAACCCAGTTCCAGGTTCAGGGAGATGGCAAAAATTGAATAGATCGACATGAGGATCAGTATGTGAAGGGCATAATCCATCGGTTAACGGACACCTCCCGCAATACTGAAAATACCCCTTGGCCTGAAAAGGAGCATGAGGATAATGATGGAAAAAGAAACGAAGTCCTTGTAACCCGGGGAGAAGAACGCCACCCCGAGGTTTTCCGCCACGCCGATGATCAGTCCGCCGATAAGCGCCCCCCAGACATTCCCCGCGCCCCCCAGAAGGAGGGCGGCGAATGCCTTGATAAGGTTGGTCAGTCCCATCATAGGCTCCAGATTGGTATCCACCGCCATGAGGATACCCCCGGTTCCCGCAAACGCCGAGGCGATAAGCCATACGGCCCTCCCCACCCTTTTCATGTCGATCCCCATGATGTCGGCCAGGGCCATGTTATCGGAGACGGCCCGGAGGGACTTGCCCAGCAGGGTCCGTGTGAGGAGAATATAGAGGAAGCTCAAGAAGAAAAGGGCCGTCCCTCCCATGACCATCTGAATCCAGGTCAGGCTCAACCCGAAAAAAGAGACCCCCCGGGTCAATCCGATGCCGTAGGTTTGAAGGTCCGAGCCCCACACCAGTTGGATGGCGTTTCTCAGAAAGAACGAAAGACCGATGGAGGCGATGAGAAGGGTGATATGGCTCTGGTGTCTGAGGGGCTTATACACATATCGGTCCTGGGCCAGGCCGACGAAAACGGTCAGGACCAGGGCGGGGAGGACAGCCCCGGCCAGCGGAAGCGACAAGGGCGCAGCCATGAAGAAAAGAACAAAGTAGGCGCCGCAGGCAATCAGCTCCCCGTGGGCAAAATTGATGAACCGGAAGACCCCGTACACCAACGTGAGCCCGACCGCAAAAAGCGCATACACGGATCCCGCCACAATGCCGTTGAGAAGCAGCTGCGCATAATAGGACATGGGGTGTTTTCCAAATTAAGAATTATGAATGTAGAATTATGAATTTGCGGAATAGGGTATTGAGAATTCATTTCATAATTCTTAATTCTTAATTCATAATTTCTTCATGCCGTCCTTGGTGTTCTTGATGATTGTCACAAAGACAGCGATCAACTGGTTTGTTTCACCGACGAGGGCCTCCATTCGCGATTGGGTCATGATTTTGGCTTTCACCAGTAAGCCCAGCCAGTAGTCGGTTTCGTCCAGCTCCTTCAGACAATCCCCCAGTTTGGCAATGAATTCAGCCTTGGATCTTGACCTGCAGGCTTCCCTGTAGTTAGCCCCCACCGATGTTCCGGAGC